>CAUQTR010000046.1:0-9626 GCA_963521045.1 uncultured Actinotalea sp. | reverse complement strand
CGGCTGAGGCGCTCCACCGGGCCGGAGATCGACACGGCGGCGACGACGCGACCGGACGGGCCGCGCACGGGCGCGGACACCGACGCGACGCCGGCCTCGCGCTCGGAGACCGACTGCGCCCAGCCCCGGCGTCGCACGCCGGACAGGATCGTCGCCGTGAACTTCGCCCCCTGCAGCCCACGGTGGAGCCGGTCCGGCTCCTCCCACGCGAGCAGGATCTGGGCGGCCGAACCCGCCTGCATCGTCAGCGTCGCGCCGACGGGGATCGAGTCCCGCAGGCCGATCGGACGCTCGGCCGCGGCGACGCAGATGCGCTGGTCGCCCTGGCGCCGGTAGAGCTGGGCACTCTCTCCGCAGTGGTCCCGCAGCGCGGCCAGGACCGGGTTGGCCGCCGCGAGCAGGCGGTCCTCGCCGGCCGCGGTGCTCAGCTCCGACAGGCGCGGCCCGAGCACAAAGCGCCCCTGCATGTCGCGGGCCACGAGTCGGTGGTGCTCGAGCGCGACCGCCAGCCGGTGGGCCGTCGGTCGGGCAAGATGGGTCGCAGCGACCAGCTGCGCGAGAGTGGCCGGCCCCGCCTCGAGAGCGCTGAGGACCGAGGCGGCCTTGTCCAGCACGCCGACTCCGCTAGAGTTGTCCATAGGTCGATATTGGCGTCTCGATCATTGAGACGCAAGTGGCAGGCCGAAATCGGGCCCCGGACCCCTCTTCCGGGTGGAGACGCAGGAGGAAGCACATGGCCGGCACGCTGGCGGAGAAGGTCTGGGAGGCGCACATCGTGCGCCGCGGCACCGACGGGGCCCCTGACCTCCTCTACATCGACCTGCACCTGGTGCACGAGGTGACCAGCCCGCAGGCGTTCGAAGGGCTCCGGCTCGCCGGTCGTCCGGTGCGCCGGCCGGACCTCACGATCGCGACCGAGGACCACAACACGCCGACCCTCGACATCGACCGGCCGATCGCCGACCTCACGAGCCGCACCCAGATCCAGACGCTGCGCAACAACGCCGCGGAGTTCGGCGTCCGGCTGCACTCGCTGGGCGACGCGGACCAGGGGATCGTCCACCAGGTCGGCCCGCAGCTCGGCCTGACGATGCCCGGTCTCACCGTCGTGTGCGGCGACTCGCACACCTCGACGCACGGCGCGTTCGGCGCGCTCGCGTTCGGCATCGGCACCAGTGAGGTGGAGCACGTGCTCGCCACCCAGACGCTGCCCCTCGCGCCGTTCAAGACCATGGCGATCACGGTCGACGGGACGCTGCCGCCCGGCACGACGTCGAAGGACATCATCCTGGCGATCATCGCCAAGATCGGCACCGGCGGTGGCCAGGGCTACGTCCTGGAGTACCGCGGGGAGGCCATCCGCGCGCTGTCCATGGAGGCGCGCATGACGATCTGCAACATGTCGATCGAGGCCGGCGCCCGCGCCGGGATGATCGCGCCCGACGAGATCACGTTCGAGTACCTCCGCGGCCGTCCCCACGCCCCCGAGGGCGCCGACTGGGACGCGGCCGTCGACTACTGGCGCACGCTGCGCAGCGACGACGACGCCGTCTTCGACGCCGAGGTCGTGCTCGAGGCCTCCGACCTGGAGCCCTTCGTCACGTGGGGGACCAACCCGGGCCAGGGCCTGCCGCTCTCCGCGAGCGTGCCGGTGCCGGCCGAGATCGCCGACGAGAACGAGCGGGTCAACGCCGAGCGCGCGCTCGAGTACATGGGCCTGGTGCCGGGGACCCCTCTGCGCGACATCCCGGTCGACACGGTGTTCATCGGCTCGTGCACCAACGGCCGCATCGAGGACCTGCGCTCCGTGGCGAAGGTGGTCCGCGGCCGCAAGAAGGCCGACTCGGTGCGCGTGCTCGTCGTGCCGTCGTCGGCGCGCGTGCGCCTCCAGGCGGAGGCCGAGGGGCTCGACCGGATCTTCCTCGACTTCGGCGCCGAGTGGCGCAACGCCGGCTGCTCGATGTGCCTCGGGATGAACCCTGACCAGCTCGCACCGGGCGAGCGCAGCGCGTCCACGTCCAACCGCAACTTCGAGGGCCGGCAGGGCAAGGGCGGACGCACGCACCTCGTGTCGCCGCTCGTCGCGGCCGCGACCGCGATCCGGGGAACGCTCTCGTCCGTGGCCGACCTGGGCGACGACGTCGTGCCGCCGGACGGCAGCCCGCTGACCGACGCCCCCAGCGACCTGCAGCACGCCTGACGGCGCCGACGGCCCCACGAGGAGATCGAGACCATGGAGAAGTTCAGCCAGCACACCGGCGTCGGCGTCCCGCTGCGTCGCAGCAACGTCGACACCGACCAGATCATCCCGGCCGTGTACCTCAAGCGGGTGACCCGCACGGGCTTCGAGGACGCGCTCTTCGCCGCGTGGCGCGGCGACCCGGAGTTCGTGCTCAACCAGGACGCGTACCGGGCGGGATCCGTCCTCGTCGCCGGGCCCGACTTCGGCACCGGCTCGTCCCGCGAGCACGCCGTCTGGGCGCTCAAGGACTACGGCTTCCGCGCCGTGCTCTCGGCGCGCTTCGCGGACATCTTCCGCGGCAACTCCGGCAAGCAGGGGCTGCTCGCCGCCCAGCTGGCGCAGGAGGACATCGAGCTCGTGTGGAAGGTCCTCGAGACCGTCCCGGGCACCGAGGTGACCGTCGACCTCGCCGCCAGGCTCGTGCACTGCGCCGACGTGACGGTGCCGTTCCAGGTGGACGAGTACACCCGGTGGCGGCTCATGGAGGGCCTGGACGACATCGGGCTCACCCTCCAGCACGAGGAGGAGATCACGCGCTTCGAGGCGACTCGCGAGCCGTGGCGGCCCCGCACGCTGCCGGCCAAGCACCTGCCGCCGGTCGAGATCGTGGCCGCGCGTCCGGTCGTGCCGACAGGCGACGACGCACTGGTCTGAGCACCGCCGCGAACACCGCCTGGACCGCACCGGCGTCGCGCCCGCCGCCCCCCGGGGGGACTTGCCGTCCGGGGTCGGCGCACGTACCTTCCGGGGCATGTCCTGGCGCGTCCTCCATGCGCCGGAGGACGACCCGGCACTCCTGCGGGCCACCTACGACACCGTCCTGCGCCCCTCGTTCGTGCGCGACGAGCTGCCGTCCTTCGACGCCCTGGTCGGCGGCTTCGCCGACCGCTGGACGCAGGCGGTGGTGGTCGCCGTCGACCCCGCCGGCACTCCTCTCGCCGCCGGCGTCACCGGTCATGAGCACGGCAGCCCCGTCGCGCTCCTGAGCTACCTGGCCGTCCGGCCGGATGCCCGCAGCGCCGGACTCGGACGCGCGCTCCTGGCGCAGCTGGGGAAGGTGTGGCGCAGCCAGCCCGTGGAGCTGGTGCTCGCCGAGATCCACGACCCCCGCGCGCACGAGGAGACCGACGACGAGCGGCCCACGGCACGGCTGCGGTTCTACGCGGACGCGGGAGCCGCGCTCCTCGACCTCCCGTGGGTGCAGCCCGCGCTCTCCCCGGCGACGTCGCCGGTCCCCGGGATGCTCCTCGTCGTGCTGCACCCCGCCGCCGAGACGCGGCCCGCGGCCGTCCCGACCGCGACGATCCGCGCCTGGGCGACGACCTACTACACGGCGTGCGGGGCGCCGATGCCCGGACCGTTCGAGGCCCGGCTCCAGGCGCGGTCGACCATCGGGCTGCTGCCGCTGCGCAGCTACGAGCTCGTCGAGCCGCTCAGCTCGACGAGCGGTGGCTCCGACGCATGAGGACGTACACGGCCCCGGCCATCAGCACCAGGGTCGTCACCTCGGCGAGCCACACCCACTGGTTGTCGCTGACACGCCACGTCTCGTTCGCCCAGGTGAAGAGGTCGATCAGCCCCAGCACCGTGAGCACGGTCAGGATGATCTGGAGCGGTCGCTCGCTACGGATGCGCCGGAGCTCGCGCTGCTCGCCGACGGCCTGCGCGGCGGTGTCGGCCGCTCGCTCCACCCGGCTGCGGATGACGTCCTGCCGGGCCGAGGAGCTCGCGACCACCGCCTCGAGCGCGTCCCGACGCTCCATGACGCCGTTGCGCTCGCAGAGGTAGGTCAGGAGCCCGCGCGCGTGGTGGTTGCGCGACAGCATGAACTCGGTCGCGCGGTCCAGGAGGGCCTGGACCCGTCCGACCCGCTCGTTGAGCGCCTGCTCGACGGAGCGCAGCTCGGCCAGGTCGGCGACTCGGTGGTCGGCCGTCCACGCGGATCCCTCCACGAGGTCGGACCCGGCGCGCTCGCCCAGGACCCGGCTACGGACCTCGTCCTCCTGAAGCCACCGCGTCAGCCAGTCCCGGCGGCGGGCGAAGATGCCGTTGAGGCTCGCAGCGAACTCCACCAGCTCCACGGTCTCGAGCACCTGCCAGTTCGGTGAGGTCGGCGCGAAGACCACCGTGGTGTCGCCGTTGCAGCGGATGAGCTCCCTCGCCTGCCCCTCGCGGGACGTGGTGAGCACCGTCGCCGCCGACGACTCCGGGACAGACCCCGTGGAGCGTGCCCACTGCAGGAGGCCGGTGGCGAACGGTCGCTGCGCGTCGAAGAGCAGGTGGTGCCCGGCCAGCTCGAGGAGCCGTTCCGTCGTCTCGACCGGCACCCGCCGGCCCCCGGGGCCGAGCCCGACGGCGGCCGTCACCGTGACCAGCGCGTGCGCGTTGCGGACCACGAAGGCGCTCAGGGCAGCGTCGCCGGCCTCCCCGGTGACGACGTCCGGGTCGTCGTCGCCCGTCGGCCGCAGCCGCTGCGCGTAGGCCGTCAGGTCCGAGACGATCTGGGCGGCGAGCTCGACGAAGCTGGCGAACGTGCCGTCGGCCGGCACGGTCGCACCCTGGTCGGCGCGGGACTGGAACCAGATCTCCTCGCCGCCGGTCACCTCGGCGACACGCCGCACCATCTGGTCGAACACGTGCGGGGTCCACTCGGGCGACCTGCTCTGCCAGGTCACGCCCTCGTCGTCGGAGCACTGGGTGCTCCTCGAGATCCGGACCCGGACGTAGTAGTTCCCGAGTCCACCGAGGCGCACCTCCACGTCGAGGTCTCGGAAGACGTGGCCCTCCGCCGTCCGCAGCATGAGCTGGTCCTGCTCGAACAGCAGCCGGACGCCGACGTGCGTGAGCTGGTCGCTGGCGAGGTTCGGGGCCCACGCGTCGGTCTGCGGGGTGTCATCGAGCGTCACCCGCCCGCCCGCCAGCTCCCGCAGGACGTCGTCGCGCTCGCCCGCCCGCCCCTCGAAGTGCCGCCGGAGCGACTCGAGCGTGACGTCGTTCCCGAGTCCTGACAGCGGGAGGGGGAACGGGTAGACGAAGACCACGTCGACCTCCGACAGGAGCAGCGAGGGCGCCTCATCCTCGAGAACCCGCGCCGCCGCCTCGAGGCACAGCCGGTGCGCCCTCGCCTCGGTGCCGTACACGCCCGCCCGGCCGACGGCGCTCTCCTCGAATGCCCGGGACGCCGCGACCGCCTTCCCGAGCTGCTCCGCGACGTCGACGTCGTGGCGCCGCGTGGTCAGGCCCTCGGCGAACGCCTGCGCGGCCGGGGCGATCGCGGTCGCGAGCAGCTCGTAGTAGGGCACCGTGTATGCGATCTCCTCCAGGAGCAGGGCTGCGAGCCGAAGGCGCAGCCCACCCTGCGGCTGGGCGGCCTCCAGGCCGGGCCAGCTGGCCTCGAGCTCCGTGCGTAGCGCGCGGAGCGCCCCCACGACGTCGGCCGCGCGGCGACCGACGTTCCCGGCACTCTGCTGGCCGATGCCCGACTCGACGTCGAACTGCGCCCGCAGGATGTCGGCCATCCGGACCGCGGCGTCCCGCACCGGCTCCACCGACCTCCCCCGAGCGGCCAGCGCCTCGATGATGGCGACGATGGGGACGTGGTTGCTGCTGTACTCCCAGAAGGTGAGGGACTCGAAGAAGACGAAGACACCCAGCAGGGCAGCGCCCTCGTCGGCGTCCGAGAGGTCGAGGCGCCGCTCCAGGTCGCTCAGCGCGCGATCGGCGAGCTCCGCCCAGCTGAGGTCCGTCCCGGCCGCACGTCCCGCGCCCGGGCTGCCCTCGTCGGCGCTCCCGAAGAGTCCCGCGAGCGGTGCCCTCTCGCCCGTGAAGACCGCCTGGCTCAGGCGTCGCCAGGCCTTGAGCCGGCCCGTCCCCGGCGGGTCGAGCGGGTCGTCCGTGAGATGGCGCTCCAGGAACACGCGCAGGGGCCGGTTGTCCCGCCGCTGCCACGCACGGGCGATCTCCTCGAAGGGGACGCCGCGCAGGGCGTCGTGCCACGCCTGTTCCTGCATACCGTCCACCTGGGGTACCGCCTCGCCGTCGAGCCCCGTCACCCGCGGCCGGAGCACCCCGGGTGATGCTGCCACGGAACCGGGGTCAGGGTGCGCGGTCCGGTCGTCAGCGGTGGTCGGCCGCCGTCAGCGCGGGGGACCCTCCCGGATCGCAGCGAGCAACGCCTCGGGGGTCGCCGTCGACGGGTCCCAGCGCGACTCGACCCACCACGTCGCGCCGGCCTCCTCGAGCCGGGCGACGTGGTCGCGTGCTGCGGTTCGGCCCTCGGGCAGCACGCCGTGCTGGACGACGTCGAACGCGTCGGGGACCGCCAGCCCTCGGTCGCGGAGGACGGCACGGCGGTCCCGGAGCCACCGGGCGGTGGAGGCGACGTCGTCCACGGACGGCTCCGACTCGGTGCCGCTCATCTGGAGCACGGCGCCGTCCCAGTGCGCAGCGCGCCGCATCGAGCGCGGGTGGCCGACCGCCGTGACGGTCCACACCGGGATGCGGGGCTGCTGCACGGGCCGCGGCGCGATCAGCAGGCCGTCGACCTGGTAGTGCGTCCCGGCGTGCGAGAACGGCTCGGCCGACCATGCGGCCTCGAGGATCGCGAGAGCCTCGTCGAGGCGCTCGGCCCGCTCACGGTTGGTCTGCGCCTCCCCGGCGACCTTGCCGAAGCCACCGTCGAGCGAGACGCCGAGCCCGACCGGCAGGACGAGCCGGCCACGCGAGAGATGGTCGACCGTGAGCGCCTCGCGGGCCACCTTCCACGGCCGCCGGCGCGCGAGCGGGAAGATCATCGCCCCGAGGCGCACGGTGCTGGTGCGGGTGGCGATCGCGCCGAGCAGCGTCCACGGGTCCCAGGTGTCCGTCGGGCCGATGCTGATCCCGTCCCAGGTGAAGAACCCGTCCCAGCCGTGCGCCTCGGCCTCCTCCGCCATCCGCAGGACCTCGTGGACCGTGCCGTAGCTCCCGACGAACCCGAACTTCATCGTCCCTCCCGTGCACTCGTGGTCGGTCGCGCTGCGCCCTGGGCGAAACGTACGCGTGACCTCCGACACGCTCCTGCGCGCGGCCGCCGGGGCCCGGCGGACGTCCGTCGAGGTCGGGACGCCCGGCGAGCGTCCGCGCGGGCGGCGCAGGTGAGGTGGGTGCCCGAGCCGGCGGCGGACGTGGCGTGACGTACCCGCGCGCGTGAGCGACGATGGGCGCATGCCTGACGTCCTCCACATCCACGGCGGTACCCCCCTCAGCGGCGAGATCACCGTCCGCGGAGCGAAGAACTTCGTCTCCAAGGCGATGGTCGCCGCGCTCCTCGGGGAGGGCCCCAGCGAGCTGCGCAACGTCCCGGTGATCCGCGACGTCGGCGTCGTGACCGGGCTGCTCGAGCTGCACGGTGTCACCGTGACCCCCGACGTCGACGCGGGCGTCCTCCTGCTCGACCCCAGCAACGTGGAGTCCGCGCACGTCGCCGACATCGACGCCCACGCCGGCTCGAGCCGGATCCCGATCCTCTTCTGCGGCCCGTTGCTGCACCGCCTGGGGGAGGCCTTCATCCCCGACCTCGGCGGCTGCCGGATCGGCGACCGGCCGATCAACTACCACCTCGACATCCTGCGCCAGTTCGGCGCCGTCGTGGAGAAGCGCGAGCAGGGCATCCACATCCGTGCTCCCCGCGGCCTGCACGGCACGAAGGTCGAGCTGCCGTACCCGAGCGTCGGCGCGACCGAGCAGCTGCTGCTCACCGCCGTGCGTGCCGAGGGCCTCACCGAGCTCACCAACGCCGCGATCGAGCCCGAGATCCTCGACCTCATCAACGTGCTCCAGAAGATGGGCGCGATCATCTCCGTGGACACGGACCGCGTCATCCGGATCGAGGGTGTGCCACGCCTGTCCGGGTACCGCCACACGGCGCTGAGCGACCGCATCGAGGCGGCGTCGTGGGCCTCGGCCGCGCTCGCCACAGCCGGCGACATCACCGTCCACGGCGCGACCCAGCCCGAGATGACCACCTTCCTCAACACCTTCCGCAAGGTCGGCGGCGAGTTCGAGGTGCAGGAGGACGGCATCCGGTTCTTCCACCCGGGCGGCGACCTGCGCTCGATCGTGCTGGAGACCGACGTCCACCCGGGCTTCATGACCGACTGGCAGCAGCCGCTCGTCGTCGCCCTGACCCAGGCCAAGGGCCTGTCGATCGTGCACGAGACGGTGTACGAGAACCGGTTCGGGTTCACGGACGCCCTCGTCGGCATGGGCGCGACCATCCAGGTCTACCGCGAGTGCCTCGGCGGTCACCCGTGCCGGTTCGGCCAGCGGAACTTCTACCACTCGGCCGTCGTCTCCGGCCCGACGCCGCTCGCGGCCGCCGACATCGAGGTGCCGGACCTGCGCGGCGGCTTCAGCCACCTCATCGCGGCGCTGACGGCGAAGGGGGTCTCGGCGGTGCGGGGCATCGACCTCATCGACCGCGGGTACGAGCACTTCACCGACAAGCTGACCGCGCTCGGGGCCGAGTTCGACCGCAGCTGAGCACAGCCGACGCGGGCGGAGCCCAGTAGCATCGGCTCCCGTGCCGGCTCCCGAACGCTCCAACCGCGCGTACCGCAACATCGCCCGAGTGGTGCGGCCGCTGCTGCTCGCCTCGACCGTGCGCGACTGGCGCGGTACCGAGCACCTGCGTCAGCCCGGCGGGTTCATCGCCGCGGCGAACCACATGACGAACGTGGACCCGCTGACCTTCGCCCACTTCCTCTACGACAACGGGATCGCCCCGCGCGTCCTGGCGAAGGCGTCCCTGTTCTCGATCCCCGTCGTCGGTGGGATCCTCCGGGCCAGCGGGCAGATCCCCGTGCACCGCAACACGGCGGATGCCGGCCGGTCGCTCTCGGCCGCGATCGAGGCGCTCGCCGCGGGCGAGTGCGTCGCGGTGTTCCCGGAGGGCACGCTGACCCGCGAGCCGGACCTGTGGCCGATGGCGGGCAAGACGGGCGTCGCGCGGCTCGCGCTGACCACCCGCGCACCCGTCGTCCCGATCGCGCAGTGGGGGCCGCAGGACCTCATGGGGCGGTACCAGAAGCTGGTCAAGCCGTTCCCGCGCAAGAAGATCACCGTGGTCGCCGGTCCGCCGGTCGACCTCAGCGACCTCTATGACCGCGCGCAGGACACGGCGGTGCTGCGCGAGGCCACCGAGCGGGTCATGGACGCCATCACCACGCTGCTGGAGGAGATCCGCGGGGAGCAGGCGCCCGCCGAGCGCTTCGTGTGGCGCCGCCCGCCCGGCGAGCTCCGGTGAGCCCGCGCTCGGGGCACGAGGACACGCCGCTCACGTCAGGGGCGGCCGGCGCACCCGGTCGACGGCGTGCCGCCGTGCTCGGGACGGGCAGCTGGGGGA
>CAUQTR010000045.1:0-9668 GCA_963521045.1 uncultured Actinotalea sp. | reverse complement strand
GCCCTGGGCCGCGCCGCGGCCGAACGCGCCGCCGTTCTGCCGGACGCCGACGACGTGCTGGACCAGCTCGCGCGCGTCTGGCGTGAGGCGGCCGGTACCCCGCGCTGACCTCGCACACGCCACGCGCGGAGGCGGCGAGGCCCGGCCGGGTCCCGACGTCGGGTAGAGTGGAAGCCCGTGGCAGAGCGCGCAAATCGACTCTCCGGGCGGTCGGACAACACGACCCGGCACATCTTCGTCACCGGAGGAGTCGCCTCCTCTCTCGGCAAGGGGCTCACCGCCTCCAGCCTCGGTCGGCTTCTCCGTTCCCGCGGACTGCGGGTCACGATGCAGAAGCTGGATCCGTACCTCAACGTCGACCCCGGGACGATGAACCCGTTCCAGCACGGCGAGGTCTTCGTCACCGAGGACGGGGCCGAGACCGACCTGGACATCGGCCACTACGAGCGGTTCCTCGACGTCCCGCTCAGCGCGCAGGCGAACGTCACGACCGGGCAGATCTACTCGTCGGTCATCGCGAAGGAGCGTCGGGGGGAGTACCTCGGTGACACGGTCCAGGTGATCCCGCACATCACGGACGAGATCAAGGCGCGCATGCGGGCCCAGGCCGGCCCCGAGGTCGACGTGATCATCACCGAGATCGGCGGCACCGTCGGCGACATCGAGTCGCTGCCCTTCCTCGAGTCGGCACGCCAGGTCCGCCACGACCTCGGCCGCGACAACGTCTTCTTCCTGCACGTCTCGCTCGTGCCGTACATCGGCCCCAGCGGCGAGCTCAAGACCAAGCCGACCCAGCACTCCGTCGCGGCCCTGCGCTCGATCGGCATCCAGCCGGACGCGCTCGTGCTGCGCGCCGACCGGCCGGTGCCCGAGTCGACCAAGCGCAAGATCGCGCTCTTCTGCGACGTCGACGCCGAGGCGGTCGTCACGGCCGCCGACGCACCGAGCATCTACGACATCCCGCGCGTGCTGCACGGCGAGGGCCTCGACGCGTACGTCGTGCGGCGCCTGGACCTGCCGTTCCGCGACGTCGACTGGTCGGGCTGGGAGCGCGTCACGAACGCCGTGCACCAGCCGAGCACGACGGTCGAGATCGCGCTCGTCGGCAAGTACGTCGACCTGCCCGACGCCTACCTCTCGGTGACCGAGGCGCTGCGCGCGGGTGGCTTCGCCAACGACGCCAAGGTCGAGATCCGCTGGGTCGCCTCGGACGACTGCGAGACACCCGAGGGCGCCGAGCGGTCGCTCGCCGGCGTCGACGCCGTGCTCGTGCCGGGCGGCTTCGGCGTGCGCGGCATCGAGGGCAAGGTGGGCGCTCTCACCTGGGCGCGCACCCAGGGTGTGCCGACGCTCGGCATCTGCCTCGGCCTGCAGGTCATGGTGATCGAGTACGCGCGCACGTTCCTCGGGCTGGCCGACGCGTCGTCGTCCGAGTTCGACCCCGGGACGCACCACCCCGTGATCGCCACGATGGCCGAGCAGCTCGCCATCGTGGGCGGCGAGGGGGACATGGGCGGCACCATGCGCCTCGGGTCGTACGAGGCCGTGCTCCAGCCCGGTTCCGTGGTCGCGAAGACGTACGGCAAGGACCGGGTCGAGGAGCGCCACCGCCACCGCTACGAGGTCAACAACGCCTACCGCGAGCAGCTCGAGGGGGCCGGGCTCGTCGTCTCGGGTGTGTCACCGGACTCCTCCCTCGTGGAGTTCGTCGAGCTGCCCCGCGAGGTGCACCCGTACTACGTGGCGACGCAGGCGCACCCCGAGTTCCAGTCCCGCCCGACGCGCGCGCACCCGCTCTTCGCCGGGCTGGTCCGGGCCGCGCTCGAGCGCCGCACCGAGGCCCCGTGAGCACGTCCTCGTCGCAGCCGCCGGCCGACGTCGCGGTCGACCGCACCGTCGTGGGGTCCAGGACGGTCCACGAGGGCATGGTCTGGGACGTGGTCAGCGAGGACGTGGACCTCGGCGACGGCCGGACGGTGACGCGCGAGTTCGTGCGGCACCCCGGCGCGGTCGCGGTGATCGCCCTGGACGACGACGACCGGGTGCTCCTGCTGCGCCAGTACCGGCACCCGGTCCGCAGCGAGCTCTGGGAGCCGCCGGCCGGTCTGCTCGACGTGCCGGGGGAGGACCTGCGCGACGCCGCGGCGCGTGAGCTCGCCGAGGAGGCGGACCTCGTGGCCGGCTCGTGGTGGGTCCTCGTCGACTACCTGTCCTCGCCCGGCGGGAGCGACGAGGGTCTGCGGGTCTTCCTCGCGCGCGACCTGACGCCCGTGCCGGACGACGAGCGGCACGTGCGCGAGGACGAGGAGCGCGACATGGAGCTGCGCTGGGTGCCGCTGGACGACGCCGTTGCCGCCGTCCAGGGCGGCCGGCTGCGCAACCCGTCGACCGTCAGCGGCGTGCTCGCCGCGGCGGTCGCGCGGGCGGACGGCTGGCGGGGTCTGCGCCCGGTCGGCTGAGTCAGGAGGCGCGGCCCGCGCGGTGCGCCTCACTCAGCCGGATGACGTCGTCGAGCTTGTCACGGGTCACGGTCAGCTCGTCCAGCCGAGCCTGCACCCGCGCCCGCTCGGTCACCAGCAGCTCGTACATGTCGTCGGTGAGGGTGCCGTGCTCCATGCACGGCAGGATCCGCAGGACGGCCCTGCTGCCGAGACCGACCGTGTAGAGGTGCTGGATGAACCGGACCCGGTCGACCGCCTCGGGCTGGTAGTGGCGCTGCCCGCCGGCACTGCGCTCGGCGACCAGCAGGCCCTGCTCCTCGTAGTAGCGCAGCGCTCGCACGCTGACGCCCGCCAGCGCGGCGACTTCCCCGATGCGCACTCGTCCCCCCACCGTTCGACCGCTGCTGCTGGTACTTGCCCCTGACGTCAACGTCAGGTTCTAGCGTACCGGGCATGACTACTGCACTCATCACCGGGGCCAACCGCGGCCTCGGCCGCCACTTCGCCGCCGAGCTCCTCGTCCGGGGGGCGACGGTCTACGCCGGTGCCCGGGACCCCGAGGCGATCGACCTGCCGGGAGTCCACCCGATCGCCCTGGACATCACGGACCCCGACGCGGTCGCCGCGGCCGCCGCGGCCGCCGGCGACGTCGACCTGCTGGTCAACAACGCGGGGATCTCCACGGGCTCGCCGCTGCTCGGCGACCTGGCGGGTGTGCGCGCCGAGATGGACGTCAACTTCTGGGGTGCGCTCTCGATGGTCCGGGCCTTCGCGCCGGTCCTCGCGGCGAACGGGGGTGGGACGGTCGTCAACGTCGCGTCCGCGCTGTCCTGGTTCGCCTACCCGGGCGCCGGCGCGTACGCGGTGTCCAAGGCGGCGAACTGGAACATGAGCAACGCACTGCGCCTGGAGCTCGCCGGGCAGGGCACGCAGGTCACCTCCGTGCACCTGGGCCTGGCGGACACGGACATGGCCCGGGGGATCGAGGGGCCGAAGACCGACCCGGCCGTCGTCGTGCGCCGGACGTTGGACGCGGTCGAGGCCGGCGACCTCGAGGTCGTCGTCGACGAGTGGAGCGCGATGGTCAAGGCCTCCCTGGCCGAGGACCCCCGTGTGTTCTACGAGCGCTTCCTCGCGTCCTGACCCCTCGACCGAGGGCGGGCGGCGGTGGTCGGCCGACCGGCGCCGTCAGGTCACCGCGTACCGGGCGGTGGTGGTGCGGACGGCCTCGTCGACCACCTGGGCGACGCGCTCCGCGCTCACCTCCCAGCCCGGCACCAGCAGCGTCGGCCAGAAGACGTAGTTGGAGATCATGCCGAGGAACTGGGTGGCCGCGAGGTCGGCGTCCTCGACCTGCACCGTTCCTGCCTCGTTCTCGGCGAGCAGGTACCCGCGGACGGACTCGAAGTAGGGCATCTTCCCGTGCGAGAGCTGCGCGCTCGCGAGCTCGGGGAACCGCGGCAGCTCGGCGATGACGATGCGGAACAGGTCGCTCATCTGAGCGCGGCCCAGCAGCTCGGCGTAGCGGCGACCGATGGTGCTGAGCCCGCCGACGACGTCGCCCGGCGGCGGCGGCTCCTCCTCGTCGGCGGTCGACCAGGACGCGGTGACCATGGCGTCGAACAGCGCGGCCTTGCTCGGGAACTGCTTGAAGAGGGTGGCCCGCGAGACCCCCGAGCGCTCCGCGATCCGCGCCAGCGAGGTCCGGTCGTAGCCCAGCTCGAGGAACAGCGCGGTCGCGGCCGTGAGGATCAGCGTGCGCTTCTCCTGGGCGATGCGCTGGTGATACGTCGTCGCGGCCCTGCTCATGGGGCCGAGCCTACGGGCTGAGCGGCTCGGCTCATGACAGCGAGACCAGGCGTCGAGAGAGGGCGACCGGCATCTCCCGGAGAGGCGAGTCGGTTGACTCGCCTCCGCTGGCCGCCTACTCTGCCGGGAGAGGTGAGTCGCTCGACTCGCCATCGACAGAGGAGTGCGCGGCATGGAGCGGTTCGCGGGCAGGACGGTGCTGATCACGGGCGGTGCCGGCGGGCAGGGCGCCTCCCATCTGCGGGCCTACCTCGACGAGGGCGCGAACGTCGTCGTGGGCGACATCCGTGACGAGGTGGGCACGTCTCTGGTCGAGGGCCGGGGTGACCGGGCGATGTACGTGCACCTCGACGTGACGAGCGAGGGCGACTGGGCCGACGCCGTCGGGGCCACGGAGGCGCGGTTCGGCCCGGTCTCGATCCTGGTGAACAACGCGGGGATCGGCAGTCCGCCGGTGCTCATCGAGGACGGCACCCTGGAGGACTGGCAGCACATCATCGCCGTCAACCTCACCGGGGCGTACCTGGGCATCCGCGCCGTGACGCCGTCGTTGCGCGCGGGTGGTGGCGGATCGATCGTCAACATCGCCTCCATGGCGGCCAACACCGGCATCGCGCGGCTCGCTCCCTACGTGGCGAGCAAGTGGGGCCTGCGCGGCCTCACGCGCACGGCCGCACTCGAGCTCGGCCGGTTCGGTGTGCGGGTCAACTCGATCCACCCGGGCGTCGTCGACACCCCGTTCATCACCGAGCCGCTGCGCCCCGGCCTGCCTCCGGTGAGCGACTACTACTCGCCCGACGCCTTCGCCATCAAGCGGCTGGCCCGGCCCCGCGACATCACCGACCTCCTGCTCTTCGTGACCTCGGACGCGGCGTCCTTCATCACCGGCTCGGAGCTCGTCGCCGACGGCGGTCTCCTCCTGGGCCCTGCCGTCGCGGCAGAGGCCTCCTGATCCTGGTCGCACCTCGGCGACCAGGTCCCCACACCGACGGAGGACGACGCCATGCCTCTCGAGCTCGACGCGCGGATCCGGCAGATGATCGATGCCGGCGCCGGACCGTCCGGCGCACCGGGGTTCGCCGATCTTCGGGACGGGGACGCCCTCGCCCTGCGGGCCGTCCTCGACGACGGCCTGCGCCAGCTGAGCGGGCTCCCGGCCGTCGACGTCTCGACGACGGACCACCGGGTGGCCGCCCCGGCCGGCCACGAGCTCGCGCTGCGGTGGTACCGGCCCGGCGGCCCCGCCCCCGGCTCTGCCGTCGTCTACCTGCACGGCGGTGGGATGGTGGCCGGCAGCGTGGACCTCTACGACCCGGTCGTGCGGACCTACGTCGACTGGACGGGCGTCCCGTTCCTGGCCGTCGACTACCGGCTGGCTCCCGAGGCCCCGCCGGGCGGCCCGGCAGCGGACGCCCTCGTGGGTCTGCGCTGGTTGGTGGAGCGCGCGCCGGAGCTCGGCGTGGATCCGCAGCGGATCGCCCTGATGGGGGACAGCGCGGGCGGGGGCGTGGCCGCTGCCGCTGCCGTGCTCGCGCGCGACGCCGGCGTCCACGTGGCGAAGCAGATCCTCATCTACCCCATGCTCGACGACCGGAACACGGAGCCGGATCCCCAGGTGTCCGCCGCCCCGAGCATGTTCTCCCACGAGCTCAACAGGACGGCGTGGGCGGCTGTGCGGCGGTCCCTGCCGAGCGACGAGGACCTCCCCGCCGTGGCGGCGCCGGCCCGGGCCACGGACCTGACCGGCCTGGCGCCCGCCTACATCGAGGTGGGCGAGCTCGACATCTTCCGTGACGAGGACGTCGCCTACGCGCAGCGTCTGTGGCGCTCGGGCGTCTCGGTCGAGCTGCACGTCCACCCCGGGTACCCGCACGCCTTCGACCTCCTGCTGCTGGGGGACGAGCAGGGGGACCGGCACAAGCACGAGAAGATCCGCATCCTCCGTGGCCTGTGAGCAGCACGAGGGCGTCACACCCGGTGCGCAGCACGGGGTGAGCGGAGGGCCCGACCCACGAGGAGGACTCATGGACGAACGCGTCCGTCAGGCGTTGGCGATCACACCCGCCTCATCGGCGTCGGCCCGCACCATCGACATCACCACGACCGGAGCACGGACCGGACTCGCGCGACGGATCGAGATCTGGTTCTACCGGGCGGGCGGGGAGATCTACCTGACCACCCAGCCCGCGAGGCGGAGCTGGTACGCCAACCTCCTGGCGAACCCGGACTTCGTCGTCCACCTCAAGCACGGGGTGCGGGCGGACCTCCGGGCCCGTGCCGAGCCGGTCCTGGACACACGGGACCGGCGTCGGGTCTTCACCGAGATCGTCGCGGACCTCAACCAGCCCCGGCACAGCGGCTACCTGGTCCAGCCCGTCGAGCCGGTGGAGGAGTGGGTCGCAGGCAGCCCGCTCATGCACATCACCTTCCACGACATCGAGGAGTCGAGCAGCACATGAGGACACGCGCGTTGGGCGGCCAGGGGCTGGTCAGCTCCGAGATCGGGTACGGCGCGATGGGCATCTCGATGGCCTACGGCTCGAGCGACCAGACCGACCCGGCCCGTGCCATCACCGCGGCCTACGAGGCCGGTGTCACGCACTTCGACACCGCCGAGCTCTACGGCTGGGGCGAGAACGAACGGATCCTGGGACGGGCGGTCGCCGGCTTCCGCGACCACGTCGTCCTGGCGACCAAGTTCGGCTTCACCCCCGGGTACGGGCTCGACAGCCGGCCGGCGCACATCCGGGAGGTGGTGCGCAGCAGCCTGCGGCACCTGGGTACCGATCACATCGACGTCCTCTATCAGCACCGGGTCGACCCCGGCGTGCCGATCGAGGAGGTCGCCGCCACCGTCAAGGAGCTCATCGACGCCGGTGACGTGCGGTTCTTCGGCCTCAGCGAGGCCGGTGCGGACACGATCCGGCGAGCGCACGCGGTCCACCCGGTCTCCGTGCTCCAGACCGAGTACTCGCTGTTCGAGCGCGACGTGGAACAGCTCATGCCGACGCTGGCCGAGCTCGACATCGGCCTCGTGGCCTACGCACCGCTCGGGCGGGGCTTCCTCACCGGCACGGCCAGGCCCGCCGCGTCGTACGACGCGACCGACATGCGCACCACGGATCCGCGGTGGCAGCCGGGCAGCTTCGAGAAGAACGTCGAGGCGACCGAGAGGCTGGGCGACGTCGCGCGCAGCCTGGGCGCCACGGTCGGGCAGCTCGCGCTGGCCTGGATCCTCGCGCAGGACGCCCGCATCGTCCCCATCCCGGGAACCCGTGACCCGCGACGCGCCGTGGAGAACGCCGCCGCGGCGGACCTGTCGCTGACGGAGGAGGACCTCGAGCTCATCGCCTCGATCCTCCCCGCTGGGGGCTTCGGCGCCCGGTACACGGAGGAGAACATGCCGAGCTGGGACTAGCCGCCGAGCCGTGCCTCGAGCGCCGCGAGATCACGCACCGCGAAGCGCCGGTGCTCGGAGTGCTCGCGGAGCATGGTGGTGAGGCACTCGCGAACCGTGCGTTCCTCGGGGTCCCCGTCGGGGGGGTCGAGCACCCCGCGGCGCGGCTCGTCGAGCGCGTCGTCCCGCAGGTCGCGCAGCATCGACCGGACCGCGTCCCGTCGGCCGGCATGGACCGTGAGCGCCTCGTCGAGCGTCGGGCGCGCGGCGGGGTCGAGCCCGAGCGCCAGGACGGTCGCCCGGGGCATGTCGGTCGGCGCCAGACCGATCGGGTGGTTCGGCGCGGGCTCACCGAGGAGCATCCGGCCGAGCCACGAGTCGACCGCGAAGACGAGGTGGCGCACGGTCTCGACGAACGACCACTCGTCGTCGACGCGCTCGTGCAGCACGGCCTCGGGCAGGGTCCGGGCGTGGGCGACGGTCCCGTCCCAGAGCCGCTCGAGCTCCGCCCAGGCGTCGCGCAGCTGGTCGGTCGTGCGGGCGGAGCGCACGAGGACCCGCTCGGGGTGCCGACGGTCCAGCTCGCCACGCACGTGCGCCGTGACGTCGACGTCGTCGACGACGACCGAGCCCACGCCGCCGTCGAGCCCGGTGATGCGGAGGTCGTCGACCCACGAGCTGGCGATCCGGACGCCGGCGAGGTTGCAGTCCCGGAAGCGCGCACCGCCGAGGTCGGCGCGCTCGAAGACCGCCCCGCGGAAGGCCGCGGTGTCGCTGGTGTGCTCGCTCATGGGGGCCTCCGCCCGTGGTGACCGGGGCCGGCGTGCCCGGGTCGTCGGCCCGACGCTAGCGGCGGTTCCGGACGTTCCGCGTCCGGGATGCGTCGCGTCGCCGGCTCAGGCGCGGACGCGGAGCGAGAGCGTCTGCCGCACCTGGGCGATGACGAGCAGGCAGGCGCCGATCATGTGGACGGCCACCAGGACCGCGGGCAGGCCGGTGAAGTACTGCACGTACCCGACCAGACCCTGCGCCAGCGCGACACCCAGCAGGACCACGGCCGCGTGCCGCGCGCGGGACGACGGGACGCCGGCCGCGGCGGCGATCGCCGCCTGCCCCGCACGACGGCCGAGCACCACGACGGCCGTGATCGCGGCGACGTACAGCCAGACCGACGCGGCGTGCGCCCGGGCGACCGCGACCGGGTCGAGCGCGAAGCGGTAGGCCACCTCGTCGTCGCCCGAATGTGGCCCCGAGCCCGTCGTCACCACGCCCAGCACGAGGACCAGCCCGAGGAGCGGCACGAGCAGCAGCCCGAGGCGCCGCAGCTGCGGGCCGACCACGGGGACCGACGGGCCGTCGGTCTCCCGGTCGCGCAGGAGGAGCACGGTCGACGCGGCGACCAGGGCCGTCGAGATGAGGAAGTGCACGGCGACGACCCCGGGGTGCAGGTCGACCAGCACCGTGATGCCCCCGACCACGGCCTGGACGACGACGCCCAGGAGCGGCGCGAGGCCGAGCATGCGGTGCGCCGTCGAGCGGTCGCGGCGCTGCCACACGGCCCAGGCCGCCAGGACCGCGAGCACGGCGAGGACGCCGGTGAGCGTGCGGTTGCCGAACTCGACGAACGGGTGGAACGTCGCGGCCTCGTGCAGGACCGGGGTGAACTCGCCCGGCTCGCACTGGGGCCACGTCGAGCAGCCCAGCCCCGAGCCGGTGAGGCGCACGGCTCCGCCGGTGCCGACGATGAGGACCTGCGCGACGAGGTTCGCGACCAGGGCCCGGCGCCGCCACCGGGGCGAGGGGTGCCGCCACCCGGCGGGAGCAGGGGGCCGGACGGAGGCTGTCGTGCTGGTCACGGCACCCACGGTAGTCGCCGGGCTGGGCGCCGGTGACGCCTCCGGGGCCCGTCCGAGCGCGTCCGCCGCGGCCGGGTCACGACCAGCGGAACGTGCGCGCGACGATGCCCGAGACCGCCGCCGCCCAGACCGCGAGCACGACGAGCGGCCCGACCGCGACCCCGC
>CAUQTR010000044.1:0-9681 GCA_963521045.1 uncultured Actinotalea sp. | reverse complement strand
GTTTAATTGTCGTCTTGTGGGGGCGCGGGGGCCGGGGGCGGCCGCCCCCCCACCCCCCGCTGATTGGCGGTTTGGGGCCGAACACCCGTGGGGTTGGGGGCCCCTTCGCTCCAGTTGGCGTGACGCGCTGGCGCGGGTCAGGTCGGGGGCGTACGGCGGACGAGCAGGAAGCCGTCGTAGCCCTTGCTGCCGACGGTCTGCAGCGCGGTGGCCTCGAGGCCGGGGTCACCCGCGACGCGCTCGAGGACGGCCTGGGAGCCCGCGACGCGGTCGTCGGAGGGCTCGCGGGCGATCGCCCCGGCCCGGATCACGTTGTCGACGACGATCACGGCACCGGGCCGCGTGAGCTCGAGGGCGAGCTCGAGGTAGCGGACGTTGGACGGCTTGTCCGCGTCGATGAACACGAGGTCGTACGGAGCGGTGCCCGCCGCGACCAGTGCTGCCGCGGTCTCGGCGGCCGGGCCCTCGAGCACCTCGACGACGTCGGCCAGCCCCGCGCGGGCGAGGTTGGCGCGGGCCACGGCGGCGTGCGCGGGGTCGATCTCGAGGGTCGTCACGTGCCGCTCTCCCGTGAGCCCGCGTGCGAGGCAGATCGTGCTGTACGCCGCCAGCGTCCCGAACTCGAGCACCCGCTGCGCGCCCTGCACCTGGGCGAGGAGCGTGAGGAACCGTCCCTGGGCCGTCGACACCTGGATGGGTGGCAGCCCCGCCTCGTGCGCCGCGCGGTTGGCCGCGGCGAGCACGTCGTCGTCGGGGAATAGGCGGTCGAGGTAGTCGTCGACGTCCAGCCACTCCTGCACGGTGCCTCCTGGATCGGTCCGGTGCGCCCGTCCTGGCGTGTACCCGGAGGGCTCAGCCCGCCGCTGCGGCGTCGATCAGCCACAGCGTGCGGCCGCGGGCGACGGCGCCGGCGGCCGGGGTCGTGTGCACGTCGTCGCCGCCGAGGGCGCGCGCGACGGCGTCAGCCTTCTCGGCGCCGGCCGCGACCACCCAGATCTCGTCGGCCGCCTCGAGGGCGGCGAACGTCAGGCTGACGCGCTGGGGCGGGGGCTTGGGGGAGCCGTGCACGCCCACGACCGTCCGGTCGACGACGTCGAGCGCGGCGTGCCCCGGGAAGAGCGAGGCCACGTGGCCGTCGGGACCCATGCCCAGCAGGAGGACGTCGAACGCCGGCACCTGCGGGCCGGCGTCGTCGGTCGCGGGTACCGCGCCCGTGCCGTCCGGGAGCACCTCGCGAGCATCGGCGAGGACCGCCGCCCGGGCGAGGTCCTCGGCGTAGGCGGCCGCGGCGTCCTCCGGGGAAGAGGCACGGTCCGGGCCGGGCACGGGGTGCACGTTCGCCGCGGGGATCGGCAACGCGTCGAGCAGCGCCTCGCGCGCCTGCGTCTCGTTGCGCTCCGGGTCCCCGGTCGCGAGGAACCGCTCGTCGCCCCACCACAGGTGCACGCCGGTCCAGTCGACGGCGTCCCGCAGCGGGGACGCCGCCACCTCGGCGAGCGTCCGGATCCCGACCGTGCCTCCGGTCAGGCCGACGTGCAGCGGCCGGTGCGTGCTCTGCGCGTCGATGAGCCGGAGCAGGAGCCGCGCGGCGGTCGCGGACGCGAGGACGGCTGCGTCGGGGTGGACGATCGCGACCCGAGCCGGTGCCGTCACGCGGCACCCACCCGCTCGAGCCCTTCGAGGAGCACCTCGCCGTAGACCTCGTCCGGGTCGAGCCGGCGCAGCTCCTCCGACAGGCACTCGCGCAGCGAGCGCATCGGCATCGCCGTGGTGCGCTCGGGCTGGCCGGGCTGCTGGATGGTCGCGACGCGGCCGTCCGGCCGCGAGACGACGACGGGACCGGACTCACGTTCGAGCACGACCTGCGTGATCCCCTGGACGTCCTTCTCCCGGACGATCTCGACGGGGCAGCGCAGCGCGTGCGCGAGCCACGCCGCGAGCAGGGGCACCGACGGGTGCGTCTCGTGACCGTGCACCTCGGCGCGGGTGACCGGCTCGAACGGCGGCTGGTCGAGCGCCGCCGCAAGAAGCCCGCGCCAGGCGGTCAGGCGGGTCCACGCGAGGTCGGTGTCCCCGGCGCGGTGGCCGTCGCGCAGCCGTCGCAGCGTGCTCAACGGGTCCGAGCACGCGAGGGAGTCGGTGATGCGCCGCTGGGCCATGGCGCCCAGCGGGTGCTCGGACGGGTGCTCGGGCAGCTCCGACGGCCACCACGCGACGATCGGTGCGTCGGGCAGCAGGAGCGGCATGACGAGCGTGTCGCTGTGCGCGAGCATCGCGCCGGACGCGCGCAGCACGATGACCTCGCTGGCGCCCGCGTCCCCGCCGACCCGGATCTCCGCGTCGAGGCGCGGCGTGGTCCGGGTCGCGTCGCGCGCGAGCACGATCACGCGGCACGGGTGCTCCCGGCTCGCGTCGTTCGCGGCCTCGATCGCCGTCTCGACGTCCTTCGCCTCGGCGTCGATGACGAGGGTCAGCACGCGGCCGAGGGCGACCGCGCCGCCCTCGTCCCGGAGCCGCACGAGCGTCTTGTTGACGGCGGTCGTGGTGGTGTCGGGCAGGTCGATGATCATCGGGAGCCCCTTCGGGTCGGGCCGGTCGGGCCTGCGTCTGCCGCGCGGGCGGTCGGGCGGGCGGTCGGGCGCGAGGTCACGGCCGGCGCCAGGCGCGTCCGTCGCGCGCCATCATCTCGTCGGCGGACGGCGGCCCCCACGTGCCGGACCGGTACGCCTCGGGCTGCCCGTGCCGGGCCCAGTACGCGGTGATCGGGTCGAGGATCTTCCAGGACAGCTCGACCTCCTCGTGCCGGGGGAACAGCGGCGGGTCGCCGAGGAGCACGTCGAGGATGAGCCGCTCGTAGGCCTCGGGGGAGGACTCGGTGAACGCGTGTCCGTAGCCGAAGTCCATGGTCACGTCGCGGACCTCCATCGCGGTCCCCGGCACCTTCGAGCCGAAGCGGATGGTCACCCCCTCGTCGGGCTGCACGCGGATGACGAGCGCGTTCTTGCCGAGCTCCTCGGTCGCGGTCGACTCGAAGGGCAGGTGCGGCGCGCGCTTGAACACCACGGCGATCTCGGTGACGCGGCGACCCAGACGCTTGCCCGCGCGCAGGTAGAACGGCACGCCGGCCCAGCGGCGGGTGTCGATGTCGACGCGGATGGCCGCGAAGGTCTCGGTGATCGAGTCGGCGCCGATGCCGTCCTCCTCGAGGTAGCCGACGACCTCCTCGCCGCCCTGCCAGCCCGCGGCGTACTGGCCGCGTGCGGTGTGGCGGCCCAGGTCCTGCGGCACCCGCACGGCGGAGAGGACCTTCTCCTTCTCGGCGCGCAGGTCCTGCGCGTCGAACGAGACCGGCTCCTCCATGGCGGTGAGCGCGAGCAGCTGCAGCAGGTGGTTCTGGATGACGTCGCGCGCGGCGCCGATGCCGTCGTAGTAGCCGGCCCGCCCGCCGATGCCGATGTCCTCGGCCATGGTGATCTGCACGTGGTCGACGTAGTTGGCGTTCCAGATCGGCTCGAACAGCTGGTTCGCGAAGCGGAGCGCCAGCATGTTCTGGACGGTCTCCTTGCCGAGGTAGTGGTCGATCCGGAAGACCGACTCCGGGTCGAACACCTCGGAGACGACGTCGTTGAGCTCGCGTGCGCTGGCGAGGTCGTGGCCGAACGGCTTCTCGATGACGACGCGGCGCCAGGAGCCCTCCGCCTGCTTCGACAGCCCGGAGCGGGCGAGCTGGCGGCAGACCAGCGGGAACGCGCCGGGCGGTACCGAGAGGTAGAACGCGTGGTTCCCTCCGGTGCCCTGGACGGCGTCGAGCTCCTTGACCGTCTGGCTCAGGCGGTCGAAGGCGTCGTCGTCGTCGAACTCGCCCTGGACGAAGCGGATGCCCTGGGCGAGCTGCTCCCAGGTGCTCTCGCGGAACGGCGTGCGCGCGTTCTGCTTGACCGCCTCGTGCACGACCTCGGCGAAGTCCTGGGTCGCCCAGTCACGCCGGGCGAAGCCGGTCAGCGCGAAGCCCGGCGGCAGCAGGCCGCGGTTGGCGAGGTCGTAGACCGCGGGCATGAGCTTGCGCCGCGCCAGGTCGCCCGTCACCCCGAAGATCACCAGGCCGCACGGCCCCGCGATGCGTGGCAGACGGCGGTCGCGGGGGTCCCGCAGCGGGTTCGGCGGCGCGGTCGTGCGCGTGGGGCTCACCGGGACGCCCGGCGCGCGGGGAGGACGGCGGCGACGACGTGGTCGACGTTCGGGACGGTCACTGGGCGGCCTCCTGCGAGCTGTCGGCGACGGCACTGCGGGCGAGCCCGGCGGAGACCGTGGTCAGGAGCTCCGCCCAGCTCTTCTCGAACTTGTCGACGCCCTCGACCTCGAGCGCCTCCGTGATGCGGTCCAGGTCGATCCCGAGGGCGCCCAACCGCTCGATCGCGACGGCGGCGTCGTCGTAGGCGCCGGTCACCGTGTCGCCGCGGACGTCCCCGTGGTCCGCGACGGCCTCGAGGGTCCCGCCCGGCATGGTGTTGACGACACCGGGGGCGACGAGCTCGTCGACGTAGCGGGTGTCGGGGTAGGCCTTGTCCTTCACGCCCGTGGACGCCCAGAGCGGGCGCTGCGGCTGCGCCCCGGCTGCGGCGAGGGCCTGCCACCGGTCGCCCGCGACGACCTCCTCGTAGAGCCGGTAGGCGAGGCGGGCGTTCGCGATGGCGATCGAGCCGCGCAGCTCGGCGGCCTCCGGCGAGCCGAGCGCGTCGAGCTCCTTGTCCACGGCGGCGTCGACGCGCGAGACGAAGAACGACGCGACGGACGCGATGCGGGACAGGTCCTTCCCGGCGTCGCGCGCCTGCTCGAGGCCCGCCATGTAGGCGTCGAGGACGGCGCGGTAGCGCTCGAGCGAGAAGATCAGGGTGACGTTGACGCTGATGCCCTGCGCGATCACCGACGTGATCGCGGGGAGCCCTTCGAGGGTCGCCGGGATCTTGATGTAGAGGTTCGGCCGGTCGACCGTGCGCCACAGTCGCTCGGCCGTGCTCACGGTCCCCTCGGTGTCCCGGGCGAGGCGGGGGTCCACCTCGATGGAGACGCGCCCGTCGAGCCCGCCGGTCGCCTCGTGGACGGCGGCGAGCGCGTCGCAGGCGTCCCGCACGTCGTCCGTGGTGATCCGGAAGACGGACTCGTCGACGTCGATGCCCTCGGTCGCGAGCTCCGACAGCTGCGCGTCGTACGCACTGCCCTTCGACAGGGCCGAGGCGAAGATCGTGGGGTTCGTCGTCACGCCGACCACGCCGCGCTCCGCGACGAGGCGGTCGAGGCCGCCCGACCGGAGCAGCTCGCGGGACAGGTCGTCCAGCCAGATGGCGACGCCTGCGTCACGCAGGGCGACGATCGGCGCGGGTGGGGTGGTGGCGGTGCTGGAGTCGGTCATGACGGTGCTCCTTGGGTCGGGCCCGGCCCCGGCCGGCGACGGCCGGGGCCCTTCCACTGCTGGTGCGTCGCTGCTGGCGCGTCGCGGCGACGTGTCGCTCAGAGGTCGCCCGTGCCGCTCTCGGTCGGGACCGCGGCCGAGCCGGGGCCCTGGTCGCCCGAGACGGCCGCGAGCGACTCGCGGGCGGCGGCGACGACGGCGTCCGGCGTGAGCCCGAACTCGCGGTAGAGCGTCTCGTAGTCCGCCGAGGCGCCGTAGTGCTCGAGCGAGACGGTGCGTCCGGCGTCGCCGACGATCTTGTGCCACGACAGCGCGATGCCGGCCTCGACCGACACCCGGGCCCGCACGCCCGACGGCAGGACCTGCTCGCGGTACGCCTCGTCCTGCTCGGCGAACCACTCCAGGCTCGGCGCGGACACGACGCGCGTCGGGACGCCGTCGGCCTCGAGCTGCTCGCGCGCGGCGACGGCGATCTGGACCTCCGAGCCCGTGCCGATGAGGATCACCTCGGGCGTACCGCCACTCGCCTCGAGCAGCACGTACGCGCCCTTCGCGACGCCGTCCGCCGTCGCGTAGCCGTCCTCGCCGCGAGGGAACGTCGGGACGTTCTGACGGGTCAGGATCAGGCCGACCGGGTGGTCGGTGCGCTCGAGGATCGCCTTCCACGCCTGGGCGGTCTCGTTGGCGTCCGCCGGCCGCACGATCGCCAGGCCCGGGATCGCGCGGACGGCGGTGAGGTGCTCGACCGGCTGGTGCGTCGGGCCGTCCTCGCCGAGGCCGATCGAGTCGTGCGTCCACACGTAGATGGCCGGCACGCCCATCAGCGCCGCGAGGCGGACGGCACCGCGCATGTAGTCGCTGAAGGTGAAGAAGGTGCCGCCGTACGCGCGGGTGAGCCCGTGCAGCACGATGCCGGACAGGATCGAGCCCATCGCGTGCTCGCGGATGCCGAAGTGCAGCGTGCGGCCGTACTCGTGCCCGGAGAACTCGTGCGTCGAGCGCTCGGCGGGCAGGAAGGACGGCTCCCCCTTCATCGTCGTGTTGTTCGAGCCTGCGAGGTCCGCGGAGCCGCCCCACAGCTCGGGCAGCACGGACGCCAACGCGGAGAGGACCTCGCCGGACGCGGCGCGGGTCGCGACCGCCTTGCCGGCGGGGAAGGTCGGCAGTGCGTCGGCCCAGCCCGCGGGCAGCTGCTTGGCCTGCAGCCGCTCGAGCAGCGCGCGGCCCTCCGGGTTCGTCGCGGCCCAGGCGTCGAAGGACTCCTGCCAGGCCGCGCGGGCCTCGGCGGCGCGGGCGCGCAGGCCACCCCGGGTGTGCTCGAGGACCTCCGGCTCGACGGCGAAGCTGCGCTCGGGGTCGAAGCCGAGGACCTCCTTGAGCCCTCGCACCTCGTCGCCGCCCAGCTTCGAGCCGTGCGAGCCGTGGGTGTTCTGCTTCGTCGGCGAGGGCCACGCGATGATCGTGCGCAGCCGGATGAACGAGGGGCGGTCCGTGACGGCCTTGGCGGCCTCGATCGCGGCGTGCAGCGCCTCGACGTCCTCGTGGTACGGGCTGCCGTCCGCCGTCTGCGTCCAGTCGACCGACTGCGTGTGCCAGCCGTACGCCTCGTAGCGCGCGACGACGTCCTCGGTGAAGGCGATCTCGGTGTCGCCCTCGATCGAGATGTGGTTGTCGTCCCACAGCACGACGAGGTTGCCGAGCTTCTGGGTGCCGGCGATGGACGACGCCTCGCTGGTCACGCCCTCCTGCAGGTCGCCGTCGGAGGCGATGGCGAAGATGTGGTGGTCGAACGGGCTCTCGCCCGGCGCGGCGGCGGGGTCGAGGAGGCCGCGCTCACGGCGGGCCGCCATCGCGAAGCCGACGGCGCTGGCCAGGCCCTGGCCCAGCGGGCCCGTGGTGATCTCGACGCCCTCGGTGTGGCGGTACTCGGGGTGACCCGGGGTCTTGGAGCCCCAGACGCGCAGGGCCTCGAGGTCCTCGATCTCCAGGCCGATCCCGGCGAGGTAGAGCTGGATGTACTGGGTCAGGCTGGAGTGACCGGCCGACAGGATGAAGCGGTCGCGGCCCAGCCAGTGCGGGTCCGCCGGGTCGTGCCGCATGGTGCGCTGGTAGAGCAGGTACGCGGCCGGCGCGAGGCTGATCGCCGTACCCGGGTGGCCGTTGCCCACCTTCTCCACGGCGTCGGCCGCGAGCACCCGGACGGTGTCGACGGCGCGCCGGTCGAGATCCGTCCACTCGAGCTGGAGCTCGCCGGTCGGGGTGGGGGACGCGTTCACGGAGCCTCTTTCCTGCCCGGACGGTCGCCCGGGTCGTCGCCTGGTGCGTGCGGCGCCTACCGTCGGGGGCCGTGGTGGCCGGTGGCGGGCGCCGGGGGGCCCGGCGGTGTGCGCCGGATCACCTGTCGAGCCTACCTGCGGCGACGCTCGTGCGAGTGCCGGGCCGTCAGGTGGACGCGCCACACGCTCCCGAGATGACGACTTCCCCCGGCCAGCCGACGGACACGCTGGGGGAAGTCGTCATCTCGGCGAGGGTGGGGTGGGGTGAGGGCCGATCACCGGCGTGGCGGGCCTACCATGGTCGCCAGCACCCCCGCAGAACGGAGCCCTTCCGCGTGCGCACCAGTGGCCGCCTCGACCGGACCGTCGCCGCCGACCCTCCGATCGCCGTCCCCGCGCGCGACCGCGCGGCCGGCGTGGCCGGAGCCCTCGCGCACGTCCGCTCCCGCCTCGGCGCCTACGTCGCGCTCACCAAGCCGCGGATCATCGAGCTGCTCCTCATCACGACCGTGCCGACGATGATGCTCGCCGAGCGCGGCTTCCCGTCGGTGGGGCTCGTCCTCGCCACGCTCGTCGGCGGTGCTGCGTCCGCCGGCTCGGCGAACGTCCTCAACTGCTACGTGGACCGCGACATCGACAAGGTGATGCACCGCACGAAGCGGCGGCCGCTCGTCACCGGGGAGGTCACGCCGCGCGCGGCGCTGGTGTTCGGGTTCGCGCTCGGCGCGTTCTCCATCGCGTGGTTCGTGCTCCTGGTCAACGTGCTGTCCGCGCTGCTCGCGCTCGGCGCGATCCTGCTCTACGTCGTCGGCTACACGATGATCCTCAAGCGCCGCACCCCGCAGAACATCGTGTGGGGGGGCATCGCGGGGTGCATGCCGGTGCTCATCGGCTGGTCCGCCGTGACGAACTCGCTCGCCTGGGCGCCGGTGGCGCTGTTCGGCGTGATCTTCTTCTGGACGCCGCCGCACTACTGGCCGCTGTCGATGAAGTTCCGCAAGGACTACGCGGCGGCCGGCGTGCCCATGCTGCCCGTCGTGGCCGGTGACGTGCGGGTCTCGGTCGAGATGGTCGCGTACACGGTGGGCATGGTCGCGTGCTCGCTCGCGCTCGTCCCGCTCGCCGGGATGACCTGGGTGTACGCCGTGCTCGCGTCGGCGCTGGGCCTGTGGTTCCTCGCCTCGACCGTGAACCTGCTGCGTCGCGCTCGGTCGCCCCGGGCCGGCGTCCGGCTGGGGGAGATGCGCGTCTTCCACGGCTCGATCACCTACCTCACGCTCCTCTTCGTGGCCGTCGCGGTCGACCCGTTCCTGCCGGTGTGACCACCGTGGGCACCGACGCCCCCACCGCCGCGCCGCCCGAGCCGGCACCTGAGCCCGCACCTGAGCCCGCACCGGCGCTGGTCCGGGACATTGGCGCCTACCTCGACCACCTCGCCGTGGAGCGCGGCCTCGCGGCCAACACCCTCGCGGCCTACCGGCGCGACCTGCACCGGTACACCGCGCACCTGACGGTCCTCGGGCGGCGCTCCGTGGTCGACGTCACCGAGGCTGACGTCCGCGGGTTCGTGACCGCCGTGCGTACCGGGGGAGACGGCGCGGCGGTGCTGTCCGCGTCGTCGACGGCACGGATCGTCGCGGCCGTGCACGGCTGGCACCGCTTCTGCGCGCTCGAGAACCTCGCGCCCGAGGACCCGTCCCGCACGGTCCGCCCGCCGGCCCAGCCCAAGCGCCTGCCGAAGGCCCTCTCGACCGACGACGTGGAGCGGCTGCTCGCGGCGGCGGCGCTCGGGGACGGCCCGGTGCCGCTGCGCGACAAGGCGCTGCTCGAGCTCCTGTACTCGACGGGCGCGCGGATCAGCGAGGTCGTGGGTCTCGACGTCGACGACCTCGAGCTCGAGCCCGCCGCCGCGGCGGCGCGGCTCTTCGGCAAGGGCAGCAAGGAGCGGGTCGTGCCGGTCGGCTCCTACGCGCGCGACGCCGTCGAGGCGTACCT
>CAUQTR010000043.1:0-9688 GCA_963521045.1 uncultured Actinotalea sp. | reverse complement strand
GTCCCGCCCACGGCGAGCCGGCGTCGGTCAGCGCGAGCCGCAGGAGCTCGAGCCCGGCCCGGTGCTCGAGCAGCAGACCGACGCCGGCCTCGCGGTCCTCGTCGCGCTCGGAGGACGCGAACTCCAGCACCACGCACAGGTGGTCGGGCAGCTCGTCGTCGGACGGCTCGAAGCCGGCACGGCGGTACGCCTGCTTGAACTCCACGAGCGCCACGCCGCGCTTGCGCGTGTCCCCGTACGCGAAGTACGTGAGGAACAGCGAGCACTTGCGCCGCAGGTCGAACGTCGCGACGTACTCGCTCTCGAGCTCCCCCAGCGGCGTGCCCGCGACGTGGTCGAGCAGCCCGTCGATCGGTGCGCGCAGGTGGGCGGGCAGCTCGCCCGCGGCAGCCCGCAGCAGCGGCAGCCGCTCGATGAGCTCCGGCCCCGGGTACTCGAGCAGGAGAGCCGCGAGCCGGTGCACGACGGCGGTCTGCCGGCCCGAGACCCGGCGTGCCGCGCGGGCCCGCGCGATCCGGTTCACGGCGTGTCCCCCCGCTCGGTGCCCACGGCGTCGCCGCCGTCGCGGGGCGGGAAGAGGCCCTCGGGGGCACCCTTGCCGTCCCAGTTGAGCAGGTTGACCTTCGCCTTGCGCGTGCCGGGCTCGGCGACCGTGTCCGACGTCTGACGCTGCTGGAGCATGTGGAAGTTCTCCACCGCGATCGGGTCGTTGCGGAAGGCTCCCCCCGAGCCCTCGCCGAACGGCCCGGACTCGTTCATCCCCGGACCGCCGTCGTAGTCGAGCGAGCACTCGGTCGCGAGCTCCTCCAGGCCGTGCGCCTGCTCGGCGTGCGCGGCCGGGATGACGTAGCGCTCGTCGTACTTCGCGAGCGCGAGCAGCCGGTACATCTCCTGGAGCGTGCCCTCGTCCATGCCGACGGACGCCGGGATCTCCGGGTTCCCGGGCCGACCCATGTTGAGGTCGCGCATGTAGGAGCGCATGGCGGCGAGGCGCTGGAGCACCGCGGTGACCGGCGCGGTGTCCCCCGCCGTGAACAGCCCGGCGAGGTACTCGACCGGGATGCGCAGCGTGTCGATGGCCGCGAACAGGTTGCGTGCGTCCTCGCCGTCCTCCCCGGTCTCGGCGACGACGTCGACCACCGGCGACAGCGGCGGGATGTACCAGACCATCGGCATCGTCCGGTACTCGGGGTGCAGCGGGAGCGCCACCTCGTACTTGTGGATGAGCGCCCAGATCGGCGAGCGCTGCGCGGCCTCGACCCAGTCGCGCGGGATGCCCGCGCGCTCGGCCTCGCGCTGGACGACGGGGTCGTCCGGGTCGAGGAAGACGCTGCGCTGGGAGGCGAGCAGCTTCGTCTCGTCCGGCTCGCTGGCGGCCTCGAGCACGCGGTCGGCGTCGTACAGGACCAGGCCGATGTAGCGCAGCCGGCCGACGCAGGTCTCCGAGCAGATGGTCGGCAGGCCGACCTCGATCCGCGGGAAGCAGAACGTGCACTTCTCGGCCTTGCCGGTGCGGTGGTTGAAGTAGACCTTCTTGTACGGGCAGCCGGTGACGCACTTGCGCCAGCCGCGGCACGCGTCCTGGTCGACGAGCACGATGCCGTCCTCGGCGCGCTTGTAGATCGCGCCCGACGGGCACGAGGCGGCGCACGACGGGTTGAGGCAGTGCTCGCAGATCCGCGGCAGGTAGAACATGAAGGTCTGCTCGAACTCGAGCTTGACCTTGTCCGAGATCTTCTGCAGCACGGGGTCGGCCTTGAGGAGCTCCGGCGCCCCACCCAGGTCGTCGTCCCAGTTCGCGCTCCACGAGACGTTCATGTCCTTGCCCGAGATCAGGGACTTCGGCCGGGCGACCGGCGTGTGCTCCTGCAGGGGTGCGTTGGTGAGGTTCTCGTAGTCGTACGTCCACGGCTCGTAGTACTCGTCGAGCGAGGGCTGCTTCGGGCTCGCGAAGATCGTCATGAGGTTCTTCAGGCGGCCGCCCGCCTTGAGCTGCAGGCGGCCCTTCTTGTTGAGGGTCCAGCCGCCCTCCCACTTGTCCTGGTCCTCGTACGTGCGCGGGTAGCCCTGCCCGGGGCGGGTCTCGACGTTGTTGAACCAGACGTACTCGGTGCCCGTGCGGTTCGTCCACGCCTGCTTGCACGTGACGGAGCACGTGTGGCACCCGATGCACTTGTCGAGGTTCATCACCATCGCCATCTGGGCCATGACTCTCATGTCAGTACTCCACTTCCTGCGCACGGCGTCGGATCACGGTGACCTCATCACGCTGGTTGCCCGTGGGCCCGAGGTAGTTGAAGGCGTACGAGAGCTGCGCGTAGCCGCCGATGAGGTGGCTCGGCTTGATGAGCAGCCTGGTCAGCGAGTTGTGGATGCCGCCGCGGCGGCCCGTCGTCTCGGACCGGGGCACGTCGATCAGCCTGTCCTGGGCGTGGTACATGTACACGGTGCCCTCGGGCATCCGGTGCGAGACGACTGCCCGCGCGACGACGACGCCGTTGCGGTTGACCGCCTCGATCCAGTCGTTGTCCTTGATGCCGACCTTCACGGCGTCGCGGTCGCTCATCCAGATGGTCGGACCGCCGCGGGACAGGGACAGCATGAACAGGTTGTCCTGGTACTCCGAGTGGATCGACCACTTGTTGTGCGGCGTCAGGTACCGGACGGTGATGCCGAGCCCGCCGGTGCCGGTGACCCCCGCACCGGTCTGGGCGACGTCGCCCAGCCGCGACTCGTCGAACAGCGCCTGCATGTTCAGCGGCGGCCGGAACACAGGGAGCTGCTCGCCGAGCTCCGACATCCAGTCGTGGTCGAGGTAGAAGTGCTGACGCCCGGTGAGGGTGTGCCAGGGCTTGAGCCGCTCGACGTTGATCGTGAAGGGCGAGTAGCGGCGGCCGCCGTGCTCGGTGCCCGACCACTCGGGGGACGTGATGACGGTCGTCGGCGCGGCCTGCGTGTCGGCGAACGTCACGAGCTTGCCCTCGTGCTCGGCCGCGAGGTCCGCCATCCGCGTGCCGGTGCGCTTCTCCAGCGTGTGGAAGCCCTGCACCGCGAGCCGGCCGTTGGTCGTCCCGGAGAGCGCGAGGATCGCCTCGCACACGTGCACGTCGCGGCTGAGCAGCGGGCGTCCGTCGGCGGGCGACCCGGGGCTGCGGGCCACGCCGTTCTTGCGCCGCAGGTAGTCGATCTCCTGCCCGACGTCGAACGTCACGCCCTTGGTCGTGAGCCCCAGCGTGTCCGGCAGCGGGCCCAGCGTCGCGAGCTTCGCCGCGATCGCCGCGTAGTCACGTTCGATGACGACGAGCTTGGGCATCGTGCGCCCGGGCACCGGCTCGCACTCCCCCGCGGCCCAGTCCTGCACGCGACCGTGCGGGTTCGCCATCTCGTCGGGCGTGTCGTGCGTCAGCGGGACCGCGACGACGTCCTGCCGCACGCCGAGGTGCTTCGCGGCGAGGGCGCTGAACGTGCGCGCCATCGCGTGGAACGCGTCGAAGTCCGTGCGGGTCTGCCACGGCGGCGCGATCGCGGGGCTGAACGAGTTGACGAACGGGTGCATGTCCGTCGTGTTGAGGTCGTGCTTCTCGTACCAGGTGGCCGCGGGCAGCACGACGTCGGAGTAGATCGTCGTGCTCGTCATCCGGAAGTCGAGCGAGAGCAGCAGGTCGAGCTTCCCGGTCGGCGCCTCGTCGTGCCAGACGACGTCGCGCGGCCGTGAGCCGGGCGGCGCCTCCGTCGCGCGCAGGTTGGAGTCCGTGCCGAGCAGGTGGTGCAGGAAGTACTCGTTGCCCTTGGCGGACGAGCCGAGGAGGTTCGCGCGCCACACGGTGAGCACGCGGGGGAAGTTCTCCGGTGAGTCCGGGTCCTCGGCGGCGAAGCGCAGGCGCCCCGCGGTGAGCTCCGCCGGGACGTACTCGCCCACGGGCACTCCCGCCGCGGCGGCGTCGTCGGCCAGCTGGAGCGGGCTGCGGTCGAAGGTCGGGTACGAGGGCATCCAGCCCATCCGGGCCGACTGCGCGATGATGTCGGCGGTCGACCTGCCGGCCATGGACCCGCCCGCGGTGGCCGCGGAGAGGGTGTCCGCACCGAACGCGTCGTAGCGGAACTGGTCGGTGTGCAGGTACCAGTAGGCCGTCTGGATCATGGTGCGCGGCGGGCGCGACCAGTCGCTCGCGGTCGCGTACATCTGCTGGCCGGTGACCGGACGCACCTTCTCCTGGCCGACGTAGTGCGCCCAGCCGCCCCCGTTGACGCCCTGGCAGCCGGTCAGCGTCGTCAGCGCGAGGAAGGCCCGGTAGATCGTGTCGGAGTGGAACCAGTGGTTGGTGCCCGCGCCCATGAGGATCATCGACCGCCCGCGGGACTCCTCGGCGTTGGCCGCGAACTCGCGTCCGATGCGCTCGGCCTTGGCGGCCGGGACACCCGTGAGCTGCTCCTGCCAGGCGGGGGTGCAGCCCTGGGTGGGGTCGTCGTAGCCGGTCGGCCACTGGCCCGGCAGGCCCTCGCGCCGCACGCCGTACTGCGCGAGCAGCAGGTCCATCACCGTGGTGACGAGGTGCTCCCCGACCCGGCGCACGGGCACGCCCCGCCGCACCACCGCCGCGGCGCCGTCCAGCGTGTCGAAGCGCGGCAGGTCCACCTCGACGACCTCGCCCGTCGGTGCGCCGAGGTCGGCACCGCCCATGCTGAGCAGCGGGTCCACGTCGCCCAGGTCGAGGTTCCAGCGGCCCTCGCCGTCGGCGCCGTAGTGGAAGCCGAGCGAACCACCCGGGACCACGGGGCGGTCGGTCGCGGCGTCGAGCAGCACCGTCTTGAAGGCCGCGTTCTCGCTGCGCGCCTCGGCGCCCGGCAGGTCCTCTGCCGTCAGGAACTTGCCCGGCACGACGACGCCGTCGCGCTCCTCGAGCCGGACGAGGAAGGGCAGGTCGGTGCACGTCTTGACGTAGTCGGTGAAGTACGGGACCTGGCGCTGGACGAAGAACTCCGTGAGCGTCACGTGGCCCATGGCCATCGCGAGCGCGCCGTCCGTCCCCGGCTCGACCGCGAGCCACTCGTCGGCGAACTTGACGTTGTCGGCGTAGTCGGGCGAGACCGCGACGACCTTCTGGCCGCGGTACCGCGCCTCGGCCATCCAGTGCGCGTCCGGCGTGCGGGTCACGGGCAGGTTGGAGCCCCACATGATGAGGTAGCCGGCGTCCCACCAGTCGCCCGACTCGGGCACGTCCGTCTGGTCCCCGAACACCTGCGGCGAGGCGACCGGCAGGTCCGCGTACCAGTCGTAGAACGAGAGCATCGGGGCACCGAGCAGCGCGTGGTACCGGGCACCCGCGCCGTGCGACACCATCGACATGGCGGGGATCGGCGAGAAGCCCGCGATCCGGTCGGGCCCGTACCTGCGGATCGTGTGCACCTGGGCGGCGGCGACGATCTCGACGGCCTCGTCCCAGCTCGCCCGGACGAGGCCGCCCTTGCCGCGGACCGACTTGTAGCGCCGCGCGGTCTCGGGGTCGTCGACGATGCTCGCCCACGCCTCGACGGGGTCGCCCAGGCGCGCCTTCGCGGCGCGGTACAGGTCGAGCAGCACACCCCGGACGTACGGGTAGCGCACCCGGGTCGGCGAGTACGTGTACCAGCTGAAGGCGGCACCGCGGGGGCAGCCGCGGGGCTCGTACTCGGGGCTGTCGGGCCCGACGGACGGGTAGTCCGTCTGCTGCGACTCCCAGGTGATGATCCCGTCCTTGACGTAGACCTTCCACGAGCACGAGCCGGTGCAGTTGACGCCGTGCGTCGAGCGCACGACCTTGTCGTGGCTCCAGCGGTCCCGGTAGAAGGTGTCGGCGTCGCGACCACCGGACCGGTGCAGCGTGCGCAGGTCGTCGGACACCTCGCCGCGCCGCAGGTGCCGACCCAGGCGCAGGAGGAGGTCGGACGCGGGGCCGTCGAGGCCGGCCGGGGGCGCGCTCGCCCTGTCCGCACCCGTCGGGCTCGGGCTGCTCGTCGGGTTCGTCGGGCTCGGGTTCATGCTGCTCCCTCGTGGTCGGCGGCAGGCGTTGCGACGGCGCGGCGCTGCGCCCCGTGCTCTCGGTCGGTCAGCTGGGCTTCGGCGCCCCCGGTCGGGCGTAGTAGACCCAGGTCAGGACGGTGCAGAAGGCGAAGAAGACGGTGCAGCCGACGAAGAACGCGCGCGGTTCGACCATCGACAGCGCGATGCCCACGAGGAAGGGGCCGAACGCCGCGATCGACGACGTGAACCCGATGACGCCCCCGGCCTGGCGCTTGGGGAAGATCATCGGCATCTGCTTGAACGTCCCCGCGTTGCCGATGCCGGCGAAGAAGAAGATGGCGAGCATCCCGGCGAGGAACCCGCCGAACTGCCCGACGTCGGTCGGGGACAGGAACATCAGGGTGATCGCCGTGCTGATGGTCATCCCGACGCCGGCGATCAGCGTCCACACGGCGCCGCCGAAGCGGTCGCACAGCGGGCCGAACGCCGCACGCGTCGCCGAGCCGATGAGCGGGCCGAGGAAGGCGAACTTCAGCGGGTCCGGGGCGTTCTCGAAGCTGCCGTACTCGTTGACGATGATGAGCCCGAGCTGGGCGGCGAAGCCCGAGAAGGCGCCGAAGGTCATGAGGTAGATCGCCGTCATGATCCACGTGTGCTTCTCGCGGAAGATGTCGAGCTGCTGGCGGAAGTTGGCCTCGACCGGCACCCGGCGCAGGAAGACCGCCGCGAGCACCATGCCGAGGATCACCCACGGGATGAGCACGAGGCCCGCGTTGTGCAGCCACATGTGGCCGCCGTCGATCTTCTCCTGAGGCGTCAGGGCCGTGACGCCGAGCAGACCGAAGCCGACCACCCACGGCGTGAGGAACTGGATGAGGCTGACACCGAAGTTGCCGATCCCGGCCTGCAGGCCGAGCGCGGTCCCCGCCATGCGCTTGGGGAAGAAGTAGCTCGTGGACGGCATGAATCCGGAGAACGCACCGCCGCCGACGCCGGCCGCGGCCGCGAGCAGCAGGAGCACGGCGTAGGGGGTGTCGACGTTCCGCACGGCGAAGGTCCAGCCGAGCATCGGCAGCAGGAGGAGCGTCGCCGAGCCGCCGACGAGCGTGCGCGTGCCCACGATGGGGGGCAGGAACATGTAGATGAGCCGCATGATCCCGCCGGCCAGGCCGGGCACGGCGACCAGCCAGTAGAGCTCGGACTGGCTCAGGTCGTAGCCGATGGCGTTGAGCCGCGGCGCGATCGCGCTGACCAGGTACCAGACGCAGAACGCGAGCATGAGGTTGTACGTCGTGATCCACAGGGTTCGCCACGCGAAGCGGCTGTCCCAGTGGGCGGGGTCCTCGGGGTCCCATGTCGCGAGGTCGACCTTCGGCCGCACCAGCCCTGCCGGACCTGCCATCGGTCGCTCCCCCCGTCGGACGCTCGTGCCGCCAGTGTGGCGAAGCAGACCCCGCGCTTGAAGCGGGAGACGCCGGGTCAAATCCGCGTACACACCCGCTCCGTGTGGTGCGGGTCACACCGACCATAGTCAGGTCCGCCCGGCCGTGTCCCGCGCAGGGTTCGGCGGCGTGGCGCGGCGGCGCCGGGGTCACGCGGGGGGTGTCGGCTGCGTCAGGAGGCGGGCACGGGCACGGCGCTGCCGCCGGTCCGGGTCAGGTGCAGCACGCAGTGGTCGTGGTCGACGAAGGGCTCGAGGCGGTCCGCCTGGAGGGGGCCCTCGACGTTGGCCAGCACGCCGCGCGCGAGGCCGAGGTGGACGCTGCAGACGATCTCGGTCCGCGCGCACGCGAGGTCCCGCACGGGGCACCGGCGCAGGTGCACCTGGTCGGCCCCGAGGTCCGCGTCGGGCTCGAACCCGAGCTCCTCGAAGTGCTGCTCGAGCGCGGCCATCTGCGCCCACTCGGGCGGGGTCGTGTCCGGTCGCGGCGTCGTCGGCCCGGTGGCGGCGTCGGCTGCGGCGGCCGCGAGGTCGTCGGCCCACTGGCGGCCCGAGGCCTCGGCGAGCTCTGCCGGGGACTCGACCGGCTGGCCGTAGCCGGCGAGCAGGAGCCCGAGCAGGTGCTCACGCGCTCGGGCGTCCATCGACGCGCCCGCGGAGCGCGGCAGGGCACGGTAGAGGATGCGCGGTCGGCCGCGCGTCGAGCGCACCTCGCTGCGGCGCCCGACGAACTCGGTCGCGACGAGGTGGTCGAGGTGCTCTCGCACCGTGTTGACGTGCAGTCCCACGGCGGTGGCGACCTCGTCGACACCGAGGGGGGCACCGCGCTCCTGCAGCAGGTGCAGGATCCGGACCCGGCTCTCGGACGCGAGAGCCCGGTAGGCGCTCAGGCTCATGCCAGGAGTATTCACGGCGGTCGCCGGGCAGACCCGGGACCTTCGGTCTGTACGGTGGCCCGGACAGCACCGCCGCGACGAGGAGCTGGACGATGAGCACGCACCGCCCGGCCGGGGACGGCCCGACGGCCGATTCCGGCACGTCCGAGAGCCCGGCGAGCGCGGGGCCCGACCCCGAGTCCGAGCCGGACGACGCGCACTCCGAGGACCAGGTCGCGGCCTTCGACGCGCGACGCCGCCGCTGCCCCGTCGACCACGACGAGCACCTGGGCTGGGCCGTGCTGCGGCACGCGGAGGTCCTCGAGGTGCTGCACGACCACGAGACGTTCTCCAACCACGTCTCGACGCATCTCACCGTGCCGAACGGCATGGACCCGCCCGAGCACACGCCGCACCGCGCGATCAACGAGCGCTACTTCACGCCCGAGCGGATGGCCGCGCTCGAGCCGGTGTGCCGCCGGATCGCGGCGGAGCTGGTGGACGCGCTGCCGCGGGACGTGGACGTCGAGGTCATGGAGGCGTTCGCCCGCACCTACGCGCTGCGCGTGCAGACGGCGTTCATGGGCTGGCCCGAGAGCCTGCACGAGCCGCTGCGCGCGTGGACGCTCGCGAACCACCGCGCGACGCTCTCGCGGGACCGCGAGGCGACGGCCGCCGTCGCGCTGCAGTTCGACGGCTACATCCGGGAGCTGCTCGACGCGCGTCGCGCGGCGCAGCCGCGCGGCCGCCACGTCGCGGTGGACGTCACGACCGAGCTGCTCGGCGAGACGGTCGACGGCCGGCCGCTGACCGACGAGGAGATCGTCAGCGTGATCCGCAACTGGACGGTCGGTGAGCTCAGCACGATCGCGGCGAGCGTCGGCATCCTGCTGCACCTGCTCGCGTCCCGGCCGCAGGAGCAGCGACGGCTGCGCGCGGACCGTGCGCTGCTGCCCGCGGCCGTCGACGAGATGCTGCGCGTCCACCCGCCCCTGGTCGCGAACCGGCGCCGGGCGACGCGTGACGTCACGCTGGGCGGGCAGCCGGTCGCGGCCGGGGACCGCGTCACGGTCGTGTGGGCGTCGGCGAACCGCGACGAGGCCGTGTTCGGCGACCCGGACGAGGTGCGGCTCGACCGCGACCCGGCCGACAACCTGCTCTACGGGGCGGGCATCCACGTGTGCCCGGGCGCACCGCTCGCCCGGCTCGAGCTGCGGGTCGTGCTCGAGGAGGTCCTCGCGCGCACCGCCGAGATCACGCTCGGGGCCGGTACGCCGCCGCAGCGCGCGACGTACCCCGCGAGCGGCTTCAGCGCCGTCGAGCTGCGCTTCCGGTGACCGCGCGCCACGCGGTCCCGTGCCGTGCCCACGC
>CAUQTR010000042.1:0-9866 GCA_963521045.1 uncultured Actinotalea sp. | reverse complement strand
ACGTCGGGGAGGACCACGGCCCGGACGACGAGGCGCGTTCGGCCCGTGGCCTCGAGCGGCTGCTCGAGCACGCCGGGCTCGAGGTCGTCGCGCGCGGGCTCGTGGAGACGCCCTGGACCGTGCCCGACGACGACGCGCTCGTGCGCGGGGTGCTGCTCGGCGAGGACCCGGCCGCGCAGGCCGACACCGCTCCGGCCGTGCTCGCGGCCGCCGCGCCGTACCGGACGCCCGACGGGGGCTACCGGCTCGCGGGCGCGCTGCGCTACGCGGTGGCGGGCACCCCGGCCCACCGCAGCACGCGCAGCGCACGGAGCGTGAGCCACCGGCTCGGCTGACCGTCCGCCTCGCCGAGGTCGACCAGCAGCCCTGGGTGGTAGGTCCGCTCGAGCGCCCACCGACCGTCCGGCCCGCGCTTGTCAGCCAGGCGCCGGATCGCCTCGTCCATCCGCTCGTCCGGCGCGTCCCGGGACGCGCGCAGGTGGTCGAGCACGCGCGCGACGTCGTACCGCCAGCCGTCCGGGAAGCTCAGCTCGAGCCAGCGCGCCTGCCCCACCTCCCCGTCGGACAGGCGGTGCAGCAGCCTCCGGTCGAGCAGGTACTCCTCGCCGCGCACGCGCGCGGCGGTGACCGCCGCGTCGGGGCCGATCGAGCGCTCGTACTCCAGGAGGCCCTCGAGCACGTTGATCGTCGTGTCGAACGAGCTCCGCACCGAGCCGTTCTCCTGCTCGCAGTTCCAGCCACCGTCGGCCATCTGCTCGCCGAGCAGGCGGTCGACGACGCCCCGGACGTCCTGCCCGAAGTACGCCCCGAGCGCGACCGTGCGTCCGTTGATGCAGGGTTCGACCTCGCCGTCGAAGAAGCGCAGGGTCGGGTCGTACTCCCAGCGCGCGGCCTCGTGCACGGGGGCGACCGCCCGCCGGGCCTCCTCGCTCGCCGGGTCGAGCCCCAGCTGGCGCAGCAGCCGCAGCGTCGCCTCGGTCGAGACCCACTCGGGCAGGAACGTGCCGCCGCTCCAGCGGCCGTCCGGGCCCTGCGCCGCCAGCAGCCGGGCGCCCCAGCCCTCGCGCGCGACGCGGGCCCGCTCCGCGGCCACCGCCTCGGCAGGTGCGTCGGTGAGGTCCCGCAGCACCTGCCACCGGATGGCCGGGTCGGAGTCGAGCAGCCAGTCGACGACGTCCATCGCGCCATCGTGCCCGCGCCGCGTTCCGGGGTCGAGACCCGCGCAGGCTCAGGCAGTGCGGCTGTCGCCGTTCAGAGGGGGACGGGCCAGCCGTTCAGAGGCGGACGAGCCGCGGGCTGTCGAGCTCGACGCGCCGGATGTCCCCGCCGAAGTCGACGATGACGGCACGGTCGCCGTCGAGCTTCAGGGCGCGGCCGAGGCCGTGCTTATCGTGCGACACACGGTCCCCGACGTTGACCGGCAGGATCTTCGCGGCCGCTGCCTCACGGGCGGCGTTGAACGGACTGGTGGCGAGGTACCGGGGCTTCCCCGATCGGGCGGTGGCCATGTGACGCTCCCACCAGTCCCGGGACGGAGGGGCTGGTGTCTCCACGGTACGCCGTCGCGACGCCCAGCGGGGCACTCGTCCACGACGGGATGCGTGCGGTCGGCCACACGGGCTCCTTGACAAGCGCGGGCGCCACCGCGAAGGTGAACCGTGTCAGTGACACGAGTCACCTGCGGTGGCTCGGAGACACCTCAGCGTGGAGGGGCTCCATGGGCGTCGTCCCAGCCGTCATCACCGGTGCCCGGAGGGCGACCGGCTGACTCCACGCCACCGGGCAGCGGTCCCGCACGTCGCACCGTCGCGACGCGCCGGACCGCCACCGGCCGACGCCACCGGCAGCTCGCCGGTGGTGCGTGCACGCCGAACAACGGAGAGCTGGATGTCTGCTCGAGCAGGACGCATGAGGGTGCCGTGGTCCGCCACCGGCACCGACCGGCGACGCACCGTCGCCCTGGCCCTCGTGGCCACGCTGCTGGTCTACCTCGTCCAGGTGACGGCCCTGCCGGCCCCGCAGGCGCAGGCCGGCCCGGTCGGCGCCGGCAGCTACGCGGAGGGCACCCCGCCGGGCGGGGCCGTCCCCACCGAGTGCAACGGGACCCCGGTGACCAACCCCCGCGCGCACGTCACGGCGAACTTCCCGGCGGGCGCCATCCCCACCAACGACTGGTGGACGTCGCTGCTCTGGCGCAAGTTCAACTGCGCGTCCATCTCCGAGAACCTCATGGCGCACCCGCTCGCCTTCCACGCGTTCACCGACGGGCTCGGCGTCAGCTACCCGACGACCGCCAGCATCTCGGGCACCGCCACCGGCGTCGGTGAGTACCACTACAACTACAGCGAGGACTTCCGGCTCGGCCTGTCCGGCCTCTCGGCCGACGGCAAGGTCGACGGCTACTCCGACTGGACCGTGAGCGAGCTGTGGTCCGACGGCGGCAGCAGCCTGCGCACGACCTTCGGCCACGGCCTGCCGTTCGTCTACGCCACGAAGACCGGCAGCGGCGACGCGACCCTGCGCGGCACGGCGACGCCGTCGGTCTGGCGCAACAGCGGCGGCACCATCGGCTTCACGGTCAACGGCCACGACTACGCCGCCTTCGCCCCCACCGGGTCCACCTGGAACGTCTCGGGCGCCACCATCAGCTCGTCGCTGAACGGCGGCACGTTCTTCTCCGTGGCCGTCCTGCCGACGACGGCGGCGAGCACGGCGGCCCAGCGCACGGCCGCGCTCGACGCCTACGCGCCGTACGCGCACAACCACGTCACCGGCACGCGCGTCTCCTGGTCCTACGACGAGGCGTCCGCGCGCATGACGGCCACCTACGCCTTCACGACGACGGCGCGTCAGGGCAGCGGCACGGGCACCGTGTACGCGCTCTACCCGCACCAGCGCGACCAGCTCGCCGGCGCGACGCCGAGCGCGTACTCGTACGTCTCACCCCGCGGGCCGATGCGGGTCGTCATCGGCAGCTCGCAGTTCCAGACGGTCGCGACCTTCAACGGCGTGCTGCCGCAGCTGGCCAACACCGGGTTCCCGGCCGGCTCCGCCGACGCGAACCAGCTGAACGGCTACATCGAGCAGGTCGCCACGGGCGACCCGTTCGCAGGGTTCGGCGAGGACACGTACTGGACGGGCAAGGCGTTCGGACGCATCTCGCAGGTCGCCCACATGGCGAACCTCACCGGGAACACGGCCGCGCGCGACCACCTCGTCTCCGCGATGCGCACCCGCCTCACGGACTGGATGACCGCCTCGCCCGGCGAGACCGGCCGCTCGTTCTGGTACAACCAGGCCTGGGGCACGCTGATCGGCTACCCGGCCTCCTACGGCTCCGACACCGACCTCAACGACCACCACTTCCACTACGGCTACTACGTCGTGGGCGCGGCCACGGTCGCGCAGTACGACCCGGCGTGGGCGGCGACGTCGCAGTACGGCGGCATGGTCAACACGGTGATCAAGGACGCGGCCAACTGGGACCGCACGGACACGCGCTTCCCGTTCCTGCGCGACTTCGACATCTACGCCGGTCACGACTGGGCGGCCGGTCACGGCGCGTTCGGCGCGGGCAACAACCAGGAGTCGTCGTCGGAGGGCATGAACTTCGCGAGCGGCCTCATCCAGTGGGGCCAGGTGACCGGCAACACCACGGTCCGCGACCTGGGCATCTACCTCTACACGACCCAGGCGTCGGCGATCGAGAACTACTGGTTCGACACCGACGACGAGGCGTTCCCCGCCGAGTTCGGTCACTCGACCGTCGGCATGGTGTGGGGCGACGGGGGCTCGTACTCCACGTGGTTCAGCGCCGAGCCCGAGATGATCCAGGGCATCAACCTGCTGCCGAGCACCGCGGGTCACCTCTACCTCGGCTACGACCCGGCATACGTCCGGCGCAACCTCGCCGAGCTCGAACGCAACAACGGCGGCCCCGCCACGGTCTGGCAGGACATCATCTGGGAGTTCCAGGCCCTGGCGGACGCCCCGGCGGCGCTGTCCCAGTTCCGGTCCCAGGCGGGCTCCTACACGGTCGAGGAGGGCGAGTCGCGGGCGCACACCTTCTACTGGCTCAAGAACCTCGAGGGTCTGGGGACGGTCGACCGGTCGGTCACGGCGAACACCCCGCTCCACGCGGTGTTCGTCAAGAACGACCAACGCACCTACCAGGCCGCGAACATGTCCGGCACCGCGACCACCGTGCGGTTCTCCGACGGGGTCACCCTGAACGTGCCGGCGCGGTCCGTGGCCAGCTCGAACACGACGGCCCCGACCGACACGACGGCGCCGTCGGTGCCCGCGAACCTCGCGGCGTCCGGCACGACGTCGAGCTCGACCACCCTCGCGTGGTCGGCGTCGACCGACAACGCGGGCGGCACGGGCGTGGCGAGGTACGAGGTGCTGCGCGACGGCGTCGTCGTCGGCTCCCCGACCGGGACGTCGTACACGGCCACCGGCCTCGCGGCGTCGACGGGGTACCAGTTCGCGGTCCGCGCGATCGACGGGGCGGGCAACCGGTCCGCGGCGAGCGCGGCGGTGGGCGTGACGACGACGGGCGGCGGTCAGACACCCGTCGGCAGCCCGGTCACCGGACCGGGCGGCAAGTGCGTCGACGTCGCCGGCAACGACACCGGCGGCAACCTCGCCGTCGTGCAGCTGTGGGACTGCCAGCCGGCCGCCGTCGACCAGCACTGGACGTTCACGAACGGGACCCTGCGCACGCTCGGCAGGTGCCTCGACGTCTCCGACAACGGGACGGCCAACGGCAAGGGCGTGATCCTCTGGGAGTGCACGGGCGGCGGCAACCAGGAGTGGGTGCCGCAGGCCGACGGCTCGCTGAAGAACCCGCGCTCGGGGCGGTGCCTCGACGCGGCCGGGGGCCTGACGGCCAACGGGACGCGGCTGCAGATCTACGACTGCAACCAGAGCGCGGCGCAGAAGTTCGCGTCCGCGCAGTTCCCGGCGACCGGTGGCGGCATCGACGCCACGTCCCGCATCCAGGCGGAGGCGTACAGCGCCATGGTGGGCGTCTTCACGGAGACCACCACGGACGCCGACGGCGGCCAGAACATCGCGGGGATCGCCAACGGTGACCACGTGCGGTTCGACGCGGTGAACTTCGGCACGACGCCGAGGACCACCTTCAGCGCGCGCGTCGCGTCGGGTGCGGCGGGTGGCGTCAGCGGCCTCGTCAACGTCCGGCTGGACAGCCCGACGGGACCGTCGATCGGCAGCTTCGCGATCGGGAACACCGGTGGGTGGCAGTCGTGGCGGACGGTGCCGGCGAACATCGCGGGCACCACGGGGACGCACACCGTGTACCTGACGTTCGACTCCGGCCAGCCGGCCGACTTCGTCAACGTCAACTGGTTCACGTTCGGCTGACCGCCGGCTGACCGGCAGGAACGACGGCCGCGAGGCTGACGGCGACCGTCCGCACGGCCCGCGGGCCCGGTGGAACACCCACCGGGCCCGCGGCACCCCCACCAACCACGCCCCCGGCCCCGCACCCCGGCCCGTCACTGTCCAGATGCTCGCACCCGCACATCCGTGCAGGTGGCCCCGTACCCGACGCCTCCACGTGCGGACGCGCTCGCGTCCGAGCATCTGGACGTGGGGCGGCGTGGGCGCGGTCGCGTGGGCCTCAGCCGCGGGACAGGAGCTCGCGGGCGCGGGCCAGCTCGGCGTGGATCTCGGGCGGGACGCGGTCGCCCATCGTCGCGAGCCACTGCTCCGTGAGGTCGTACTCGTCCGCGAGCGCGGCCGGGTCACCACCGCCCACGAGCTGGTCGACGACGTCGTCGGGCAGGTCGAGCCCCAGGAGCCCCGGTCCCGTCCGTCGCGGGACGCGGCCGAGCACCGAGTCCTCGGCCTCCTCCGTCCCCGCGACGCGACCGAGCGCCCACGCGAGCACGCGCGAGTTCTCGCCGAAGCCGGGCCACAGGTACGAGCCGTCGGCGCCCTTGCGGAACCAGTTGACCTGGAAGATGGCGGGCGCCGCGGCACCGAGCCGCTCCCCGATCCGCAGCCAGTGCGCCCAGTAGTCGGGCATCGCGTACCCGCAGAACGGCAGCATCGCGAAGGGGTCGCGTCGCAGCGCGCCGACCGTCCCCTCGGCCGCGGCGGTCTGCTCCGAGGAGATGGTCGCCCCGAGGTAGACGCCGTGGGCCCAGTCGCGGGCCTCGACCACGAGCGGGACGTTGGTGGCCCGGCGGCCGCCGAAGAGGATCGCGTCGATCCGCACGCCCTCGGGCGCGTCCCACGTCGCGGCGATCGACGGGCACCGCTGCGCGGACACGGTGAACCGCGAGTTGGGGTGGGCCGCGGGTCGCCCGGCGTCGGGGGTCCAGTCCTGGCCCTGCCAGTCGGTCAGGTGCGCGGGCACGTCCTCGGTGAGGCCCTCCCACCACACGTCGCCGTCGTCCGTGAGCGCGACGTTGGTGAAGATCGTGTCGCTCGCGACCATCGCCACGGCCGTCGGGTTGGTCTTCTCGCCCGTCCCCGGCGCGACGCCGAAGAACCCCGCCTCGGGGTTGATCGCGCGCAGCTCAGCATCCGGGCCCTCGCCGACGGGGTGCATCCAGGCGATGTCGTCGCCGACGGTGCGCGCCGTCCACCCGGGCACGGTGGGCTGCAGCATCGCCAGGTTCGTCTTGCCGCACGCCGAGGGGAACGCCGCGGCCACGTGGGACGTGCGCCCCTCGGGTGACGTCAGCTCCAGCACGAGCATGTGCTCCGCGAGCCACCCCTCGTCCCGGCCCAGGACCGAGGCGATCCGCAGCGCGAAGCACTTCTTGCCGAGCAGCGCGTTGCCGCCGTAGCCCGAGCCGTACGACCAGATCTCCCGGGTCTCGGGGAAGTGGCAGATGTACTTGGTGTCGTTGCACGGCCACGGCACGTCCTCGCGGCGCCCCCCTGCGGCGTCGACGAGCGGGTACCCCACGCTGTGGACGGCCTCGACGAAGTCCCCGTCGGTGCCGAGTCGCTCGAGCACCGCGGTCCCGACGCGCGTCATGAGGTGCATGCTCACCACGACGTACGGCGAGTCCGTGATCTCGACGCCGAACCGCGCGAACGGGGAGTCGACCGGGCCCATCGCGAACGGCACGACGTACATCACTCGACCCCGCATGGAGCCGGCGAAGACGTCCTGCAGCTGGGCGCGCATGGCCCCGGGGGCGCGCCAGTTGTTGGTGGGCCCGGCGTCGCCCTCGTGCTCGGAGCAGATGAACGTGCGGCTCTCGACGCGCGCGACGTCGTCGGGCGTCGAGCGCGCGAGGAAGCTGCGCGGGCGCAGGTCGGGGTTCAGCGGCAGGAAGGTGCCGTTCGCGACGAGCAGCTCGCACAGCCGGTCGTACTCGGCGCGGCTGCCGTCGCACCAGACGACGGCGTCGGGCTGGGTGAGCTCCGCGACCGAGGCCACCCAGGCGTGCAGGCGGCGATGGCGACCGGCCGGACCGGCGGCCCCCCCGTCACCCTCAGGGGACGCTCCGCCACCGGACGGGCCCGTGCGGGGCAGCGTCTCGGTCCGGGGCTCGTCGACCATGGTCATGAGGTCCTCCTGGGTCCGGCGTGCGAGCGGTGTCTCGCGGCTCCTTTCCACCATTGACCGGCTCGGGGCAGGTTTCAACCGCAGCGCCCGGCAAGAAGTGAGGTTCTTGCGCTAGCGTCAAGGTGTGACCCTTCCCGACGGCGCCGGCCGCCCGCCGGTCATCACGCTCGCGCCCGACGACGCCCCCTCGGCGCCGGGCACCGACCTGCTCACCCTCGGTCGGCGCATCCGCCACTACCGCACGGAGCGGGGCGTCACCCTCGACCGCCTCGCCGCCGCCACGTCGACCACCGCCAGCCAGCTCTCGCTGGTCGAGAACGGTCACCGCGAGCCCCGCCTCTCCCTGCTGTCGGCGATCGCCGCGGCGCTCGAGGTCCGCGTCGAGGACCTGCTCTCGTCCGAGCCGCCGTCGCGGCGGGCGGCACTCGAGATCGCGCTGGACGCCGCGCAGCGCAGCCCGCACTACGCCGGCCTGGGCCTGCCCGCCGTGCGGCCCGGCAAGGCCTTGCCGACCGAGGCCCTCGAGGCTCTCGTCGGCCTGCACGCGGAGCTCGCGCGCCGGGCGGACGCCGCCATCGCGACCCCGGAGGAGGCCCGGCGCGCCACGACCGCGCTGCGCCGGTGGATGCGCGAGCGGGACAACTACCTCCCCGAGATCGAGGAGGCGGCCGAGGAGACGCTGCGCACCGGCGGATACACCTCGGGGGCGGTCACGCACCGCAGCGTGGCGCGGATGGCCGAGCAGCTCGGGTTCACGCTCATCCACGTGGACGACCTCCCGCACTCGACGCGCACCGTGACCGACCTGGTCAACGGGCGGATCTACCTGCCCCCGGCGTCGATCCCCGGCGGGCACGGACTGCGCTCCCTCGCCCTCCAGGCGATCGCCCACCGCGTCCTGGGGCACGAGCGCCCGCGCGACTACGCCGACTTCCTGCGTCAGCGCGTCGAGATCAACTACTTCGCCGCGGCCTGCCTGCTCCCGCGTTCGGCCGCGGTCGGGTTCCTGACCGACGCCAAGAAGGCACGGGACCTGGCCGTCGAGGACTTCCGCGACGCGTTCGGCGTCACGCACGAGACGGCGGCGCAGCGCATGACCAACCTGCTGACGGCCCACCTGGACCTGCGTCTGCACTTCATGCGCGTCGGCGACGACGGCGCCGTCTACAAGGGCTACGAGAACGACGGCATGCCGTTCCCCGCCGACGGGACGGGGGCGATCGAGGGCCAGCTGGTCTGCCGCCAGTGGCCGGCGCGGATGGCGTTCACCCGTCGCGACCGCACGACGGAGTACCACCAGTACACGGACACCCCGGCGGGGACGTACTGGGCCTCGACGCAGACGGGCTACTCGGCCAGCGGCGGCTTCTCGATCAGCGTCGGCGTGCCGTTCGCCGCCGCGAAGTGGTTCCGCGGCCGCGAGACCACGACCCGGACGAGGTCGGCCTGCCCCGACCCGTCGTGCTGCCGCCAGGCGGACCCGGCGCTCGCGGCACGGTGGTCGGAGCACGCGTGGCCGAGCGCGGCGGTGCACGCCCAGATCCTCGCCCCGCTGCCGAGTGGGGACTTCCCCGGCGTCGACCAGTCCGAGGTCTTCGAGTTCCTCGAGCGGCACACCGGGTCCTGACGGCCCGCGCGGGGCCGTCGGCCCAGCGCCGGCCCGCGCGAAGGGGCTCGCCGCTCCGCGCGAGGCTAGATTCGTCCGGTGCTGCCCACCGACCTCCCGCTCCTGCGGACCCCTGGAACCCCGGCCCTGAGCCCCGACGGGACGACGGCCGTCGTCGCCGTCACCTCCCCCGACGTGGGGTCCGACGAGTACACCGGGCGGCTCTGGACGGTGCCCGTCGACGGCTCGGCGCCGCCGACGGAGCTCACCCGCGGCCATCGCGACACGTCGCCGGCGTGGTCCCCGGACGGACGGTGGATCGCGTTCGTCCGGGCCGAGCCGCAGGGCAAGCCGCAGGTGCACGTGGTCGACGCCGCCGGCGGCGAGCCGGTGCGGCTCACCGACGCACCGCTGGGCGCGGCCGAGCCGCGATTCTCGCCGGACGGCACGCGCATCGCCTACCTCGCGCGAGTGCCGGAGGAGGGCCGGTACGAGGCGGGCGGGGACCCGGGCGCCGAGCCGCCGAGGCACATCACGACCTTCCGGTACCGGGCCGACGGCCTCGGGTTCGTCCGTGACCGCCCCCAGCACCTCTTCGTCGTCCCGGTGCCCGAGGCGCCCGCGCCGGGTGCGCCCGCCCGGGCGGCCGACGACGTCCCCGAGCCGACCCGCCTCACGGCCGGCGACGCCGACGTCGCCGGGCAC
>CAUQTR010000041.1:0-9881 GCA_963521045.1 uncultured Actinotalea sp. | reverse complement strand
GTGCAGGGCGGCGGGGCCGCCGGCGTCGTCGGCGCCGCCATCCCCGTCTTCACGATCGGCGTGGCCGCGCTGTGCGCCGGCGTCGCGCTCACCGAGATGCACCGCAGCCGCCGCGTGATGCCCGCGCTCGTCGTGGCCGCCCTGGTGGCGATGGCCGCGTCCGACGTCGTCAGCGGCCAGGGGCGCGGCGGGTTCTGGGCAATGGGCTTCGCGCTCGTCGTGCTCGCCACGCGTGCCTACGCCGGGACCTCGGCGCGCCGCGAGGTGATCAGCACCCGGAGCACCCTCGTGCACCTGCCGTACCTGGTTCTCGCGCCCGCGGCCGTCACGCTCGTGATGCTCCAGCTGGGTGGCGGGGTCCCGCCGGTCGAGGCGGCGGCGACCGTGGCGCTCGCAGCGCTCCTGCTCGTGCGCCAGCACGTCACGCTCGTGGAGAACCGTGGCCTCGTCGAGCGTCTCGCCGCGAGCGAGCGCCGGCTGCGGCACCAGGCGACGCACGACGCCCTGACGGGCCTGCCGGGTCGCGTCGTCCTCTACGACCTGCTCGACGGGGCGATGGCCCTGCACCACGCGGAGGGCCTGCCCGTGGCGGTCGTCTTCCTCGACCTCGACGACTTCAAGGCCGTCAACGACACCCTCGGCCACGCCGCGGGCGACGACGTGCTCGTCCAGACGGCCCGGCGCCTCGCGGCCGTGCTCGCACGCCACGGCGACCGTGCCACGGCGCTGCGGATGAGCGGCGACGAGTTCGCGGCCGTGCTGGTGGGCGACGCGGCAGGCGAGGCGGCGGTCACGGCGGAGGCGGTCCTCACGGCGCTCCGGGAGCCGATGACGGTGAACGGCACGCAGGTCACCGTCGGCGGGAGCATCGGCGTCGCCGTGGCGCACAACGGCGTCGAGTCCGCCTCGGACCTGCTGCGGGCGTCCGACGTCGCGATGTACCGGGTCAAGCACGACCAGAAGGGCGGGGTCGGGATCGCCGACGCCGTGGCGCGCACGCGCCCCTGACAGGTCCGGCACTCGTCCGGCGCACGGCTCGACCCTGCCCGCACGAGCACGTGAGGTCCGTCACCTTCGGGACCCCGGGCCCACCGCGCCGGGCGGGCCCGACGTACCGTGGAGGCGTCGGCGCCGCGCCGACCCTCCCAGCGAACGGACCCCGATGACCGCCCCCACCCTGCCCCGCAGCTCGAGCGCGCTCGCGCGCCTCGTCGACCACACCCTGCTCGCGCCGGACGCGACCCCGGCCGACGTCGCCGCGCACGTGGCCGCCGCCCGCGAGATGGGCGTGCTCGCCGTCTGCGTCTCGCCGACGATGCTCCCCCTCGCGGACGCGCACGACCTCGTCGTGGCGACGGTGTGCGGGTTCCCGCACGGCAAGCACCACAGCGCCGTCAAGGCCGCCGAGGCCGCGCAGGCCGCCGCCCACGGCGCGGACGAGATCGACATGGTGATCGACCTGGGCGCGGTGAAGGCCGGCCGGCTCGAGCTCGTGCAGGCCGACGTCGCCGCCGTGCGCGCCGCCGCTCCCGGCGTCGTGCTCAAGGTGATCATCGAGACCGCCGCGCTCACCGACGACGAGATCGTCGGCGCGTGCCGCGCCGCGGAGGCGGCCGGCGCGGACTTCGTCAAGACGTCGACCGGCTTCCACGCCCGGGGCGGCGCCACCGTGCACGCCGTGGAGCTGATGGCGGCCACCGTGGGTGGTCGGCTCGGCATCAAGGCGTCGGGCGGGATCCGCACCCGCGAGCAGGCGGAGCAGATGATCGCCGCGGGTGCCACGCGCCTCGGACTGTCCGGGACCGCCGCGGTCCTCGCGGGCGAGCAGCCGGCGTCCGGCGGCTACTGACCCCGCACGGCTACCGACCACGCACGACGACGGCCGACCGCCCTTGAAACTTCAAGCGACGGTCTCTACGGTCGTGCCATGGAGCCGGACGAGGGCGTGCCGTGGCTGACGGCTGAGCAGGTGCACGCCTGGCTCGCGCTCGCCGCCCTCGTCGAGGCGCTGCCGCCGGCGCTGAGCTCCCAGCTCAGGCGCGACGCCGGTCTCAACAACTTCGACTACCAGGTCATGGCAGGGCTCTCCGAGTCACCGGGTCGGGCCGCCCGGATGAGCGACCTCGCGGCCTTCTCCGCCGGTTCGATCTCCCGGCTGTCCCACGCCCTGTCCCGGATGGAGCAGCGCGGCTGGGTCCTGCGTCGCCCGGACGACCGCGACGGCCGGCACACCGAGGTGTGGCTCACCGACGCCGGCATGGACGTCGTCGTGCGTGCGGCACCCGGGCACGTGCGCGAGGTGCGCCGGCTCGTGGTCGACCGCCTGGGGCCGGAGCAGACGGTGCAGCTCGGCCACCTGGCGAACCAGGTGCTCGAGGCGGTCAGCCCGGGCGTCAGCGCCGAGCTCGACGCGCGCTTCGGACCGCTGCCCGCCCCGCCCGCAGGCTGAGTCCGCGCCGGCCGGGTCAGCGCAGGAGGTCGGCGGCGTCGGGGACGATCCCGCGGTTCTGCGAGCGCCGGTTGCGACCGCCGAACCAGCTGCTCGGGTACACCTTCGCCAGCATCTTCGCGACGGCGAGCGCCGCGTACATCACGGTGTTGATGGCGACGAAGGCCGCGAGCACCGTGAACGGACCCGAGCTCAGGACGGACTCGGGGAGCAGCACGCCGGTGCCGACCGCGACCGCGAGCACGCTCACGACGTCACCGTCACGGTCTGGTCCACCGCCACGTGGACGTGCTTCCAGGTGGCCTGGCGGCCGAGGAAGATGTCGACGATCCCCTTGACGTAGACGACGTCGAGGAACGCGGCGAAGACCAGCTCGGGGATCAGCGCGGCGGCGACGAGGCGGGCGCGCCAGCCGCCGTGCCAGACCGTGACCACGCGCTCGAGCATGAAGAGCGCGCCCAGGCCCATCCAGAAGGGGAACCAGACCCAGCCGTCGACGGCCAGGAGGGTCGTGAGGATGAGCGCGGCGTACGTCGCCAGGGCGATGACGCCGTACCCGATGCCCAGCTGCTGCGCCCAGGAGGTGAACGTCTTGGTCGTCACCCCGTACGCACCGAGGTTCTCGAGCGCGCCGCGCTGCCAGCGCAGCCGCTGGGCCCACAGCGCCTGCCAGGTCGGCATCACCTCGGTGACGACCGTGCACCGGTCCGGCGAGATCATCAGCGCACCGAGCGACTTGAGCGCGAGGGTCAGCTCGTTGTCCTCCGTCAGGGCAGCCGTGTCGTACACGTCGCCCGGCGTACCCGGGATCGCCGTGCCGCGCGCGGCCGCGACCGTGCGCAGCGCCGCGGGGCGGAAGATCGAGGCCGTCCCGGTGAGCACGAAGACACGGCCCCGCCGTCGCTCGATCTCCCTCGCGTAGCGCAGGTACTCGTTGCGCTGGAACTGGCCGAGCAGCCCCGCGCCCTCCTCGCCGTAGAAGAGCCCGCCGATCGCCATGAGGGCACGGTCGGAGCTCAGCCTGGCGACCGCGGCCGCCAGGAAGCCGTCGTCGAGCCGCGTGTCCGCGTCCATGACCATGACGACGTCGTTGTCGCCCTGGCCCGGCAGCAGCCTGCGGAGCACCTGGTTGAGGGCGCCGGCCTTCTTGTGCGTGTTGCCGACCGACTCGGAGACCTCGACGCCCGCAGCCCGGGCGACGTCGACCGTGGCGTCGGTGCAGTTGTCCGCGACCACGACGACGCGCTCCGGCCGGTGGGACTGGCCCAGGAGCGACGCGAGCGTGCCGGGGAGCGACGCCTCCTCGTCGTGGGCCGGGATGACGACCGTCACCGTGACCGGTCCGGCGTAGACACCGCACGTGCGGGCCATGACGATCTTCGGCGCCAGGGGGTGCGTGCGGAGGTCGACCGACCGGCGCGCGCGGTTGGTGATCCGGCGCTCGAGCAGTGCCACGCCGGCAGCCGCCAGCAGGGCGAGCGCCACGGCGACGGCCGTGAGGCGAGCCGGTGGCGCCTCGCTCGCGTAGAGGACCGACCAGATCCCCAGCACGACGCCCTCCGAGGGCGGGGCGACGGCGTCGGACCCGGCAGCCGCCGCGGCCCACCACAGGAGCCCCGCGGCGCCGCCCGCGACACCGAGGACGAGGACGCCGATGAGGCGGCGGAACCAGTCCCCCGGCAGCCGGTGGACCACGAGCGAGGTGGGCGCGGCGCGCTCGACCCGCGTGACGGCGAGCGGCGCCAGTGCCTCGGCACGTTCGGCGGCGCGCACGTGCGGGTCGCTCACGGCGGCGGTCCTCGTTCCTGGGTCGCGCCGGCAGGGAACCGGCGATGGTCCATCGACCGGGATCGATCGCATGTGAGCGCAACCACGCCGCGGCACCGGGTGAAGTGGGAGGCCCGGGAGCTCTCGCCTGGGCCGGAGGTCCGGCGTCGCGCTCCTCGCACGCTCGTAGCGTGGGACGTGATTCCAGCGTCGGGATCGATCCGGCGCTGCCATGCACCCCTCGAGAGGTGTCAGACGGTGCGCGAACGCGACGAGCAGGGCGTGGTCGACCAGCGGTGCCTGATCACGGTGGACGGCCGGCAGGTCGAGGTGGCCGCCGGGGCGACCCTGCACGAGGCGCTCCGGGCCGAGGGGGTCGAGATCCCCTCGCTGTGCCACGACGTCCGGCTCCCGCGGTCGTCGGGCACGTGCGGCCTGTGCGTGGTCGAGGTGGGCACCGGCCCGGACGCCACGCCCCGGGACGTGAAGGCGTGCCTGACGCCGGCGCGGGCCGGCATGGTGGTCACGACGCGATCGCCCCGGCTCGAGGCCTACCGCGCCGTCCGCCTCGAGCAGCTGCTGTGCGACCACAACGCCGACTGCGTGGCACCGTGCGTCCAGACCTGCCCCGCCACGATCGACATCCAGACGTACCTGCGCCACGTGGCCGACGGGAACTACCGCGCCGCGGTGCGGGTCATCAAGGACCGCAACCCGTTCCCGTCCGTGTGCGGGCGCGTCTGCCCGCACTCCTGCGAGGCCGAGTGCCGGCGCAACCTCGTCGACGAGCCGGTCGCGATCAACCACGTCAAGCGCTTCGCGGCGGACTGGGACCGGGCGCAGGACGAGCCGTGGTCCCCGCGCGTCGCACCGCCCACCGGCAAGCGCGTCGCCGTCGTCGGCGCGGGTCCGTCCGGGCTCTCCGCCGCGTACTACGCGGCGATCTCGGGCCACGCGGTGACGGTGTTCGAGAAGCAGCACCGGGCCGGCGGGATGATGCGCTACGGCATCCCCGAGTACCGGCTCCCGCGCGCCGCCCTGGACGACGAGATCGCCGCGGTCGAGGCGCTCGGCGTCCGCATCGTCACCGGCATGGCGCTCGGCGCCCAGCTGCGGCTCGAGGACCTGCGACGCGACTTCGACGCCGTCCACCTCGCCATCGGCTCGTGGCGCGCGACCCCGCTGCGCATCGCGGGCGAGCACCTCGAGGGCGTCTGGCTCGGCATCGACTACCTCGCGGAGGTCACCCGCGGGACGCCGATCCCCCTGGGCCGCACCGTCGTCGTGGGCGGCGGCAACACGGCGATCGACTGCGCCCGGACCGCGCTGCGGGAGGGCGCCACCGACGTGACGCTCGTCTACCGCCGCACGCGCGAGGAGATGCCCGCCGAGCCGGCCGAGGTGGAGGAGGCCCTCGAGGAGGGCGTCCGGATGGTCTTCCTCGCCGCACCCGACCGCATCACCGCGACCGACGACGGGAAGCTGCTGCACTGCCTGCGCATGGCACTGGGCGAGCCGGACCGCTCGGGCCGCCGGCGCCCGGTGCCCGTCGAGGGCAGCGAGTTCGTGGTCGAGGCCGACACGATCATCGGCGCGATCGGCCAGAGCACCGACACGGGCTTCCTCTACAACGACCTCCCGGTGCGCCTCAACGCGTGGGGCGACATCGACATCGACGGCCACACCATGCAGACGTCCGAGCCGACGGTGTTCGCGGGCGGCGACTGCGTGACCGGGCCGGCGACCGTGATCCAGGCGGTCGCCGCCGGCCGGCGCGCCGCGACGGCGATCGACGACCTGCTCGTGCGCGGGTACGTCGCGCCGTCACGCGAGGACTACACGTGCAGCCGCGGGTCGCTCGAGGACCTGCCGCGAGCCGAGTTCGAGGCGCTCCCGAAGCTCGCACGAGCGCCGATGCCCGTGCTCCCCGTCGCCGAGCGGATCGCGGGCTTCGCCGAGGTCGCGACCGGCCTCACCGAGGAGCAGGCGCGCGCCGAGGCGGCGCGGTGCCTCGAGTGCGGCTGCTCGAAGCAGACGCACTGCGAGCTGCGCCAGGAGGCCACGGACCACGGCGTGCTGTTCACGGCGCCGCTGCACGTGCGGCCGCGTTCGCCGATCGTGCAGGACCACCCGTTCATCGTCCGGGACCACAACAAGTGCATCTCCTGCGGCAGCTGCGTCGCGGCGTGCGCCGAGATCGAGGGCCCGGGCGTGCTCGCCTTCCGCTACGAGGACGGCCGGCTCACGGTCGGCACCAAGGACGGCCTGCCGCTCGGCCTGACCGACTGCGTCTCGTGCGGGCAGTGCGTGCGGTCCTGCCCGTGCGGCGCGCTCGACTACGTCCGCGAGCGCGGGGACGTCTTCACGGCGATCAACGACCCGCACAAGGTCGTCGTCGGCTTCGTGGCGCCTGCCGTGCGGACCGTGATCGCGGAGACCTACGGCATCGCGGCAGCCGACGCGTCGGCGTTCATCGCGGGCCTCATGCGCGCCGTCGGGTTCGACAAGGTCTTCGACTTCTCGTTCGCCGCCGACCTGACCGTCATGGAGGAGACCACGGAGCTGCTCGGCCGCGTGACCGGGGGCGGCGTCCTGCCGCACTTCACGTCGTGCTGCCCGGGCTGGGTCAACCTCGTCGAGCGGCGCTGGCCGGCGATGATCCCGCACCTGTCGAGCTGCCGGTCACCGCAGCAGATGATGGGCTCGACGGTCCGCGCGCACTTCGCCCGGCAGGCCGGCGTCGCGCAGGACGACCTCTACGTCGTCTCGATCGTGCCGTGCCTGGCCAAGAAGTACGAGGCCGCGCGGCCCGAGTTCGCGAACGACGGCGTGCGGGACGTCGACGCGGTGCTCGCGACCACCGAGTTCCTCGAGATGGTCGAGATGCTGCGTCTCGAGGCGGCGGACATCGTGCCCGGCGAGTTCGACGCGCCCTACGCGCGGGTCAGCGGTGCGGGTGTGCTCTTCGGGGCGTCCGGCGGCGTCGCCGAGGCGGCGCTGCGGATGGCGGTGGAGCAGCTCACCGGAACGCCGCTCACGGGCGACCTCGACTTCCACGCGGTGCGCGGCCTCGAGGGCCTCAAGGAGGCGAGCGTCACCGCCGGCGGCGCGACCCTGCGCGTGGCCGTGATCTCGGGCCTGAACAACGTCGAGCCGCTGGTGCGGCGGATCGCCGCGGGCGAGGACGTCGGCTACGACCTCGTCGAGGTCATGGCGTGCCCGGGCGGCTGCATCAACGGCGCCGGCCAGCCGGTGCCCGACGGCGGCGCCCGGATGGCCGCGCGTCAGCAGGTGCTCGTCGACATCGACCGCACGTCCGCTGTGCGCAAGTCGCAGGAGAACCCCGACCTGCTGCGGCTCTACGACGAGTTCTACGGCGAGCCGGCGTCGGACCTGGCCCACCACCTGCTGCACACGACGTACGCGCCGTTCCGGTCCGGGCCCGCGTGCCCGCCCGACCTGCTCGGCGAGCCCGTCGCGACCGCAGCCGGCTCCGCCCCGGCCGGGGCGGTGTGACGGCCGTGCGCACCCGGACCCGTCTCGCCGGCCTCAGCCTGGCGCTCGTCGTCGGCGCCCTCGCGGGGTGCGCCGGTGCTGCCGAGCCGGTCGCGACGAGCGTCGACGCGGCGGCCGAGGCCGCGACGCCTGAGTCCGAGGAGCCGGCCGTCAGGCCGGTCGTCCGGATCGCCTCGCTGCGTGGGCCGACGACGATGGGGCTCGTCGACCTCATGCGCGACGCGGCGGTCGACGACCCGGACGCGACCGGGCCGGACTACGAGGTGACGGTCTACGGCTCGCCGGACGAGGTGGTGCCGAAGGTCGTGCAGGGCGAGGTCGACGCCGCCCTGCTGCCCGCCAACCTCGCGGCCGTGCTGCACGCGCGCACCGCGGACGCGGCCGGCGGCGTCTCGCAGGTGCAGGTCGCGGCCGTCACGACGCTCGGCATGCTCGCGGTCATGGAGCACGGCGAGACCGTCGGCTCGCTCGAGGACCTCGCGGGGCGGACGGTCTACAGCACGGGCAAGGGCGCCTCGCCGGAGTTCGTGCTGAACCACCTGCTCCGCGGCGTCGGGCTCGACCCTGCCACGGACGTCACCGTCGAGTACCGCAGCGAGGCGAGCGAGGTCGCCGCCCTGCTCGCGTCCACACCCGGAGCCGTCGGCGTCCTCCCCCAGCCCTTCGCCACGGCGGTCACCGCGCAGAACCCGGACGTCCGCGTCGCCGTCGGCCTCGCCGACGTGTGGGCCGAGGTCAGCCCGGACTCGGCGATGGTCACGGGCGTGCTGATCGTCAGGCGGGAGCTCGCCGAGTCCTCGCCCGACGTCGTCGCGCAGCTGCTCGCCGACGTCGAGGCCTCGGCCGCCTGGACCAACGGGCATCCGGCGGAGGCCGGGGTGCTCGTGGCCGAGGCGGGCATCGTGCCGTCCGCCGCGGTCGCCGAGAAGGCGATCCCGGCGTCGAACATCACGTACCTCGACGGCCCGGACCTGCGCGCCGCGCTCGGCGGCTACCTCGAGGTGCTGCACGCCGCCGACCCGGCGTCCGTGGGCGGAAGCCTGCCCGGCGATGACTTCTACCTCGGCCCCTGAGCGGACCGTCCCCGCGAGGGCACGCCGGGCGGCGCGCCCGTTCCTCGTCGTCGCGTTCTGGCTGGGCGCCTGGCAGGTCGTCGCGATCGCGGTCGGGCACGAGGTGCTGCTCGCGTCGCCCGCATCTGTGGTCACCCGCCTCGTGACGCTCCTCCCGACGGCGGAGCTGTGGGCGACGGTGGGCCACTCCCTGCTGCGGATCGGTGGCGGGTTCGTGGTCGGCGCCGTGGTCGGGGTGGTGCTCGCGGTCCTCGCCGCGTCGTACCGGACCGTCGACACCCTGCTGACGCCCCTCGTCGACGCGGTGCGGAGCACGCCCGTCGTCAGCGTCATCATCCTGGCGCTGATCTGGGCCGACAGCGGCCGGCTCGCCCTGCTCGTCAGCGCGACCATGGTCGTGCCGGTCGTGTACGCGAACGTCGTCGAGGGCATCGGCGCACGGGACCGCCGGCTCCTCGAGATGGCCGCCGTCTTCGGCGTCCCGCGCGCGCGCCGCCTCGTCCCGGTCGACGTCCCCGGCGTGCTGCCGTTCTTCGTCGCGGCGTGCCGGATCGGGGTCGGGCTGGCGTGGAAGAGCGGCGTCGCGGCGGAGGTGATCGGGCTGCCGCAGGGGAGCATCGGTGAGCGGCTCTACGACGCCAAGATCCTCCTGAGCACCGCGGACCTGTTCGCCTGGACCGTGGTCGTCGTCGTGCTCAGCCACCTCCTCGAACGGCTGGTCCTGCGCCTGCTGACGCTCGCCGGACCCGCTCCGGTGGCGGTGAGGTCGCCGTGATCGCCGTGCGAGGGGTCACGGTGCGGTACGGCGAGCGCGTCGTGCTCGACCGGGTCGACCTCGACCTGTCGCCGACGCGGGTGACGGCGCTCGTCGGGCCCAACGGCTGCGGCAAGACGACGCTCGCCCGGGTGCTCCTGGGCCTGACGACGCCGCAGGAGGGCGAGGTCGTCGGGACCGCCGGCCTGCGCCGGGCCGCGGTGTTCCAGGACGACCGCCTGTGCGAGCAGCTCGGCGCGGTCGCGAACGTCCGCCTGGTCGCCCGACGCACCGGGTCCGACGCCGTCGCGCTGCTCCGCGA
>CAUQTR010000040.1:0-9883 GCA_963521045.1 uncultured Actinotalea sp. | reverse complement strand
GGTCACCACCGCGGGCGCGCCGAGCACCAGGGCGACGGCGAGCAGGGCACCGACCCCGGCACCGAGCCACAGGCCCTCCACGCCGAGCCGCAGGCCGTGCGCCCGCCGACCGGCGCCGACGTTGCGCGCGACGTCGGCGGTGGTCGTGTAGGCGAGGAAGACGCAGAGGCCGACGAGGGTGGTCAGGACGGTGCCGGCCAGGGCGAGGCCGGCGAGCTGGGGTGTGCCGAGGACGCCGACGACAGCGGAGTCGACGAGGACGAACAGCGGCTCGGCCACGAGGGCACCGAGCGCGGGGAGCGCGAGCGCGAGCACCTGGCGGTCGAGGCCTGCGGGTGCGGCGGGCGGCCCGACCACACCGTCTGGCGGGATCGGGTGTCCATCTGGTGAACGGTGGGCCAACGAGTTCCTGTCCACAGTCGGTGCACGGCGTAGTCGGTGCTCAGCGGCGGATCCCACCGCGGATCCCACGCTATCCACAGTGTTGTCCCCGACCTGTGCACAGTCACCCGGGAGGCCGTCCACATGCCGTCCCCAGGGTTGCCCACAGGACCTCGGTCCCGCTCTTTGTGGACACGCCGGGGCGGCACCTAGCCTCGCGGGAGAGCAGGACGAGTGGCGCGGAGCGCGCCGGGCCGGTGGTCGAGTCGGCGGGCACGAGCCCGTGTCGGCGGCGTGCGGTAGAACGTCAGTTCGAACGTACGAGGATCGCCGACGGCCGTGCGCGTGGAGCACGGGACGTCTGCTCGAGACGCGGGGAGTGGTGGGAGCCGGGTGAGCATCGACGAGCTCGAGCAGGGACTGCGCGGGGCGCCCGCACCGGGTCCCAGCTTCGACCGCACCCCGCCGCAGGACATCCCGGCGGAGCAGAGCGTGCTCGGCGGCATGATGCTCAGCAAGGACGCGATCGCCGACGTCATCGAGCAGCTCAAGGGCGCCGACTTCTACCGGCCGGCCCACGAGCTGGTGTACGACGCGATCCTCGACCTGTACGGCCGCGGGGAGCCGGCCGACGCGGTGACGGTCGCCGCCGAGCTCACCAAGCGCGGCGAGATCTCGCGCATCGGCGGGGCGCCCTACCTGCACACGCTCATCTCGATGGTCCCCACGGCCGCCAACGCGGGGTACTACGCGCGGATCGTGCGCGAGCGGGCGGTGCTGCGCCGCCTCGTCGAGGCCGGCACGCGCATCGTCCAGCTCGGGTACGCGACCGACGGCGGCGACGTCGACGACATCGTCAACAACGCGCAGGCCGAGGTGTACGCGGTCACCGAGCAGCGCACCAGCGAGGACTACCTCCCGATCGCCGACATCATCAACGGGACGATGGAGGAGATCGAGGCCGCGGGCAGCCGCGGTGAGGGCATGGTCGGCGTGCCGACAGGATTCATCGAGCTCGACAAGCTGACCAACGGCCTGCACCCGGGCCAGATGATCGTCCTCGCGGCTCGTCCGGCCATCGGCAAGGCCCTGGCTCTGGACACCGCGCTGCCGACCCCGGACGGCTGGACCACGATGGGCGAGGTCCGCGTGGGCGACCGACTCCTCGGCGCGGACGGCCGCCCGACGACGGTCGTCGCGGCCACCGACGTGATGCTCGGCCGCCCGTGCTACGAGGTCACGTTCGACGACGGCAGCGCCATCGTCGCGGACGAGCAGCACCAGTGGCTCACCGATACCCGGGCGTCACGCCGGGCGCGGCAGGAGGCCCAGGGCACCGGGCGCCCGGCTCGTGCCCTGCCGACGGTGCGGACGACGGCCGAGATCGCGGCGACCCTGCGCTGCGGGACCGCCGACGCGCGTCTCAACCACAGCGTGCCGACGGCGGCGCCGCTCGCGCTGGCGTCCGTCGAGCTGCCGGTGGACCCCTACGCCCTCGGGGTGTGGCTGGGTGACGGGCACTCGGCCTCGGCTCGGTTCACCTCCGCCGACCCCGAGATCTCGATGCGGATCGAGAGCCGCGGCCTGCGGTCGGTCCGTCAGGCCGGCGGCGGCGGTCGGCTCTACTCCATCCAGCTCCCCGAGGAGCCGGCGGTCGCCGAGCGCACCTGCGTCGTGTGCGGTGCGGCCTTCGTCAACCCTCACCGGCAGGTCAAGACGTGCGGTCGCCGCTGCGGTGGGCGTGCGCGCGCGGTCTCGGTCCCCGTGCCGACCCCGGTGTGCCCGGACTGCGGCGCGACCACGAGCGGGCTGCGCCGCTGCCAGGCGTGCCACTCGGCGCACGGCACGATCGCCGGACGGCTGCGCACCCTCGGCGTGCTGGGTGACAAGCACATCCCCGTGGAGTACCTGCGCGCGAGCGAGGCGCAGCGGCGCGAGCTCCTGGCCGGGCTGCTCGACACCGACGGCACCGTGAACCCGACCGGCAGCGTGCAGTTCTGCGTCACGGACGAGCGCCTGGCGCTCGACGTGCGGGAGCTCGTCTCGAGCCTGGGATACCGGAGCGGCTGGTCCACCCGGGCGGTCCGCGGTCGCGACGCCGCGCACAGCACGGCGTTCACGATCACCTTCACGACCGACGACGAGGTCTTCGCGCTCGAGCGCAAGAAGCTCGTCCACAAGGAGCGCCGTCGGCGCTCGACGCCCCGGCTCCGCCAGCGGTTCATCACCTCGGTGCGCGCGATCCCCTCCGTGCCCGTCCGCTGCGTCGAGGTCGACAACCATGACCACCTGTACCTCGCCGGCCCGTCGATGATCCCGACCCACAACTCGACGCTCGGCATCGACATCGTTCGATCGGCGTCGATCAAGCACCAGATGACGTCGGTGATCTTCTCGCTCGAGATGAGCCGCAACGAGATCACCATGCGCATGCTCGCCGCCGAGGCGCGCGTGCCGCTGCAGAACATGCGCAAGGGCACCATGCGCGACGACGACTGGCAGAAGCTCGCCTCGACGATGGGCCGCATGTCGCAGGCACCGCTGTTCATCGACGACTCGCCGAACATGTCGCTCATGGAGATCCGGGCCAAGTGCCGCCGGCTCAAGCAGCGGCACAACCTCAAGCTGGTGGTCATCGACTACCTGCAGCTCATGAGCTCGGGCAAGCGCGTCGAGTCCCGGCAGCAGGAGGTCTCGGAGTTCTCGCGTGCGCTCAAGCTGCTCGCCAAGGAGCTCGAGGTGCCGGTCATCGCGATCTCGCAGCTCAACCGTGGCGCCGAGCAGCGCACCGACAAGCGCCCGCAGATGAGCGACCTGCGTGAGTCCGGCTCGATCGAGCAGGACGCGGACATCGTCATCCTGCTGCACCGCGAGGACGCCTACGAGCGCGAGTCACCCCGCGCGGGTGAGGCCGACCTCATCATCGCCAAGCACCGCAACGGCCCGACCGACACGATCGTCGTCGCGTTCCAGGGCCAGTACGCGCGCTTCGTCGACATGGCGCCGTCGGGGATGTAGCGCCGTGAAGCTCGTCGTGACGGCACCCTCGGGCCGCGCTCTTCTCGACGGGCCTGAGCTGATCGCCGCGGCCAGGAGACGTTTCGGTGCCGCGGTGCGCGCTCAGCCCTCGCCGCCGGGGTGGGAGACCGACGTCCATCTGTACGTGACGTTGGACCGGGACAGCCTGGCTGTGGCGCACTTCGCCGACAGCCTGGCGGTCAGCTTCGAGGCGGGCGACCTGCCCCTGCGGGAGACCGTGGCCTGGTACCGCTCGTTGCTTCCCGCGGACTTCCCGCGGGTGGTCGCCTGCGACCAGGGCTGGAACGGGCACGTCGACCTCGATCACGGGATCAGCGCCCAGGACGTCGTCGACCGTTGGGTGGACCACTCCGTGGCGGGCTGGAACGCCGGTGATCCCGACTTCGGACAGCCCTGACCGGATGCCCGCGTCGCCCCGGGTGCCTCTCCGCCCGACGACCCTGAGCGCGAGCGGCGCGCGCGGGTGCGCGCGGCTGTCCTTCCGGGCGAGGTGCGCGGACCCGGAGCAGTGGCCCCCGACGCAGCGCGGCGGGCGGTGGGTTCGTCACCCAGGCGTCGTGGGCGCGCCGGCACCGACGCGGAACTCGTTGCCGTCAGGATCGACGAGCGTCACCGTGGCGTCGTCCGTGGCGAGGAGTGTGGCGCCGAGCCCTACCAGTCGCTCGGCCTCCTCGGTGAGGTCGGCGTCGGCCAGGACGAGCTCCAAACGTAGGCGTCCCCGCTGGTTCTCCTGCGTCACGGCGGGGCCGTCCCACGCGTCCCAGGAGACCTTGGTGCCGCCCTGCGGCGACTGGATCGCGGTCTGCCGGTCCTTGTCCCACACCACAGGCCAGCCCAACGCCTCGGCCCAGAAGAAGCCGACGTCGCGCGTGCCGTTGCACGTGAGCTCACCGAGCGGGCCGCAGCCGGCGAGGTAGGTGTTCCCCGGTTCGATCACGCAGTACTCGTTGCCCTCGGGATCGGCCAGCACCACGTGGCCTTCCTCGGGGAGCTGCCCGACAACGAGGTGGTGCGCGCCCAGCCGGAGCGCGCTCTCGACGATCCGTCGCTGATGGGCCGGGCTCGTGCTGGTGAGGTGGAGGTGCATCCGGTTCCGGCCGACCTTCTCGGCCTGCTGCGGTACGAACCGTAGGCCGAGCTGGGTCTCGGAGCCGGGTAGCAGCACGCCACCTCGGGCGTCCTCGAGCATCGTCCGTCCGAGGACCTCCGTCCAGAAGCGCGCCAGGCGCTCAGGGTCGTACGCGTCGACCGCGAGGGCCGTCAGTCGGCAGGACATGCTCGTACGGTACGAGGGTCGTGGAGCACGGTCACCGTCGAGCTCGGCAACGACGGTGAGGGACGACATCGAGGCATGCCCCTGCTGCCGGACCGGCGAGCAGGCGTCGCCCTACGCGGCGGGCCGCTCGACTCCCGCTTGCGTCAGGAAGACCCACGCGCTGTAGGCGCCCCACGCCAGGCCGGTCAGAGCGCTCAGCGCGTAGAGGCCCATGGCGGCCTCGGATCCCGCGAGGCAGAACGCACCTGCGGCCAGGATGCCGGCCGCGAACGTGCCGAGAGCGATGACGAGGGCGGGGCGTGCACGGGTGCCGGTGCCGAGCCGGGCGGCTGCGTCGATCCGCGCGAGCAGCGCGGCGCTGACGAGGGACGCTGCGACCAGCTCGATCCCGAGGGCGGTGATCGGCTGCGGGATGGTGATGAGCGCGGCGGTGATCGCGATGGTGATGAAGAGGGTCACGGTCTGCGCCGCGCGGTTGCGGTACTCCTGGGATACGGCGACGACGTCGAAGCGGAACGCGACGACGATGAAGACGAGTCCCGTCAGCCCGCCTGCGCTGGCACCGACGGTCGCGGCGAATGTGGTCCACATGGGTTGCTCCTGGTCGTGGTGCGACTCGGGCGGCGACCCGTGGGCCGCCGCCCGAGGTGGGTGAGGGTGAGCTCTCGTCGGTGCGTCGGCTACTTCACGTCGACCTTGGCCAGCGGCCGCTCGGCGTGGGTGACGGCGTCGACGGCGTCCTGCCAGGCGGGGTCGCCGGCGAAGAGCTGGCTGCGCAGGTACGCCCACACGAGGGCCCGCAGTGTGGCGACCCGCTCGGGGTTCTCGTCCGACGTCTCGTCGGCGTCGTAGCCGGAGACGCCCCCGTAGATGTGCTCCGCTCCGAAGAAGGTGAGCAGCGTCTTGTCGGGCCCAGGGCTGAGGGTGAACGCGTCGGACCGGTAGCTGACCCGCTCGGAGAAGTACGGGTTGAGGTCCGCGTCGCCGGCGACGACGAGGGCCGTGCCCGTCATGGCGCCGAAGTCGAAGTACTGCAGGACGGGGTAGTTCTCGCGGGCCCAGTCGGCCAGGTCGTGGCCGGAGCCGGGAGCGCCGATCACGACGCCGGCCTTGATCCGAGGGTCGGAGAGGTCCTTCGCGCGCTGGTCGGCAGGGTCCAGGACCTGCATGCCGAGCAGGGACGAGACGGTCATGCCCCCCAGGGAGTGACCGACGGCGGCGACCCGGTCGGCGTCCAGCCTGCGGGCGGCGAGGCCGGGGACCTGGTCCTGGATGTCGCCGAGGTGGTCGAGGATGTGGCGCATGTCCGTCGCCCGGTCGTGCCAGAAGAGCGGCGCGTCGGGAAGGTCGGTCTCGCGCAGGCCGAGCTCGTTCGCGTCGAGGTGCGTGGGCTGGATGACGGCGAAGCCGTGCGCGGCCCAGAACTCGACCAGCGGGGCGTAGCCCTTCATGGAGGCCAGGAAGTTGGACGCACCGTGACCGTGGGACAGCAGGATGACCGGGAGGTCGGCGCCCGTGGCGGGCACGGAGACCTTGACCTGCAGAGGGCTGGGGCGGCCCGGCGCGTCGACCGTGACGGGGTGGTAGGTGATGACGGGCTGCGCCTCGTTGACGGGGATGTCGCCGGCGTCGGTGAACGGCTTGCTCATGAGGAGACCTTCGATTCTGCTGCTGGGGCACCGTCGTGCGGGCCTGGGCTGACCGGCTAACGCTAGTAGCCGTATCCAAAAGCTATTTGAGATAGCCAAAACGTGTCAACCCTTTGCCGTGGACGAGTCGCCGCCGACGCGCGGCTCCTCCGAGGGCGTTGCCGCGGGCAGCGGGGCGCACAGGCGCGTGGACGCGCGGCCCCGAGCGCGGCCTCGAGCGCGGCCTCGAGCGCGGCCTGCCCTGGCGACCCGCGGGCTCTCACGCATATCGCTCGAACGAGCACGCCCGCCGGGTGCGGGAATCGCCCTCAGGCGTCGCGCGTGACGTCCGACAGCTCGCGGAGGCCGCGGTCGACGAAGGCGATCGACCACCGGAAGCTGGCGTCGATCTCGTCCTCGGTGTGCAGGTCTCCCGCCGGCTCGATCAAGGAGAAACCGTCCAGGAAGCTCCGGAGCAGGAGAAGCGCGTGCCTCGTGTCCTCCTCGTGGATCTCGTACCCGTTCAGGATGGCCAGGTGGGACTCGACGACCCGGGACCACGCGAGATGCAGCGGATCCTCGTGACCCGTCGCCGTGAGGTACAGGGTGGCCGCGAAGCGACCAGGGAAGTCCCGGGCATACCGCCGTGTCGTGTGGGCGGCGGCCTCGAGCGCCTGACGCTCCGCCTTGCCCTGCAGCGCGTTGCGCAGAGCGTCGCCGATCTCGGTGACCGCCAGCACGGCGATGCGCCGACTCAGGTCCGCCTGCCCTGCCACGTGCTTGTAGAGGGACGGCGCCCGCACCCCGAGCCGGTCGGCGACCAGGCCCATCGTGAGGCCGGCGTAGCCGACGTCGTCGGCGACCTCCGCTGCTGCGCGGGTGACGGTGGCGGCGTCGAGGCCCGCTCTAGGCATTGCGGGCCCGCACTCCGCCTCGTCGCTCGGCAGGGTCCGTGTCGTTCGAGAGCCTCATGATCGGCACCAGTCGTGTGGAGATGTCCGGCCGCACCCGACGACGGGTACTTGAATTAGCCAGAACGTAACACAGATTAGCCGCCACCGGACCAAGCCCTTCGCACGACCACGGACGCCTCACGCGGCAATCGGCCACTGTGCCGCGCGCTCAGTCCTCGACGGGGTCAGACGCTCGCCAGCGACGACCACACCTCGTTGGGGCTGTTGGTGCAGGCGCCCCACGTGAGCCACTCCGTGCGGAAGTCCTCGATGCAGCCCATGCCCCAGTCGAGCTGGTGGATGCGGCCGTCGCTGGTGGGTCCCCAGTGGACGAGCAGGCCGCTGTCGCAGTCCGTGACGAGGATCCCCGACGTGCTCCCGGTGGCCAGGCACCGGCCGTCCGGGGTCCGGATGGTCTGGTCCGCCGCCGAGTAGACCCAGCGCTGGGTGGACGAGCCGTTGCACGTCGTGGTGAACGCCAGCACCGGCCGCTCGGGGTGCTCCCTGCGGTCCACGCACAGGCCGGTGTCCTTGTTGCGCAGCTCGCTGCCGGACGCGGCGGCCTGGGCCGGCAGCACCGCGCCGAACAGGCTCAGGGCCAGCAGGGCGGATGCCGCCAGGGTCGAGATGATCTTTCGCACCATCGTCGGGCTCCTTCTCGCGAGGCTGAGTTCGGACCGTGGTGCCGACGCGCTCGACGCCGGCGATGTCGATCTGTCGAGATGGCGAAGATGATGAAACATTGCATCACTTCCGCAGCGCCCACAAGGGCGGCACTTCCGCGCGGACGGCGGAATCAGCGCGGCGCGCGCCCCAGGTAGACGGTGTTGGTGGCGTCCCGGCCCTGCAAGGGGTTCGGGAAGGCGACCACGTCCGCCCGGACGTCGACCAGCAGGGTGCGCAGGAGATCGAGGAACGCCTCGTCCGGCGGGTCGTTGGACCACAGCGCGAACACGCCGCCGGGCACCAGGTGCTCGCTCAGCCGCTGCAGGCCGGCCGGCGTGTAGAACGCCGCGTGGCTGGGGTCGAGCACGTGGCGGGGCGAGTGGTCGATGTCGACCAGGACGGCGTCCCACCGGCGGCCCGGCGCACCGGGGTCCAGGCCGTCCTCGGACGCGAGGGCGGCGAAGAAGTCGGCGTGCACCAGGCGGCAGCGCGGGTCGGCGGTGAGGACGGCACCCGCGGGGATCAGGCCGGCGTGGTGCCAGTCGATGACCTCGGCGAGCGCGTCGACGACGACCAGCGAGCCGACCCGCGCATCCTCGAGCACGGCGAGCGCGGTGTACCCGAGCCCGAGGCCGCCGACGACGACGTCGAGCGGGGTCGCACCGCCCTCGGCCGACGCCCCGGCCATGGCCAGCCCGAGCCGCGCGAGCTCCCCCTCGGCGACCGTGAACAGGCTCGACATGAGGAACTCGTCGCCCAGCTTGATCTCGAGCACGTCGCTGCCCGTCACCGGGTCGCGGCGCCGACGCAGGCTGATGTCGCCCATCGGCGTCGGCTCCCAGGCGAGCTCCTGCACGCGCGGACGTCGTGCTGGTTGCTCGGGCACCGGGTCAGCCTAGGCCCGGGGTGCTCCCGAGAGCGGCCGCTACGCTGCGGACCGCATGCCGTGCGGCGGGGAGGGGGAGACGATGCCGGGCGCCCCCGTCCGTGAGCCGGTCCCGCCGCGCGCCGCCAGGAGCCTGCTCGCCGTGTGGGCCGCGGTGCTGGCGGCGGTCGTCGCTCTGCTGGTCGCGGTGCTCGTCGTCGTGCTGGTCGTGCTGCCGGCGGCGAACCGGCCGCCGGAGGCGCCGCCGATCGGTCCGGTCGCCGAGGCCTACCTCGACGCCGTCGCCCGCGGCGATGCCGAGGAGGCGCTCGCGATGACCGACGTGGACGAGGGCACCTTCCACAGCGCGTCCACCGCACTGCTCGGCGACGACGTGCTGGCCGGGGCGCAGGAGCGCATCGCCGACCCGAGGGTCGAGGCCGTCGAGGTCTTCGGCTACGGCGGCTACGCGGCGCGGACCGCCGTCGTCTACGCGCTCGGCGGCCAGCGGCACGAGACCGAGCTGCGGTGGGACTACGACGAGGACACGCGCGAGTGGCGCGTCGACAACGGCCTCCTCGCGACGCTGAGCGTCGCCGGCCTCGGGGGCGACGCCGTTCCGGTCGAGGTGGCGGGGGTGACGCCCGACCCCGGCGCGGAGTGCTACGCGGGGTGCGGACGGACGACGGCCTACGTGCTCTTCGCCGGCGTCTACCAGGTCCGGGCCGACCTGTCGGGCTTCGAGCTGCACCCGAACAACACGATGCCCGCCGAGCTGGTCGTCACGATGACGCCCGGTGTCTCGGAGAAGGTGGCCTACCTGGCGGTGCCGCAGGGCGACCCGTGGCCGACGGTCAACGGCACGGACGTGACCCCCGACCAGGCGCAGGGCTGAGGCGGACGGTGCGGCCGTCCGGGATCGAGAGGAGACGCGTGTGGTCTCTCCCCAGGCGTTGAGCGAGGCGCACCGGCGCACGGTCGCGGCGTGGGCCGCGGACTGCGCCGAGCGCGTGCTGCCGCTGTTCGAGGCCGAGGCGCCGGACGACGGACGCCCCCGCGACGCGATCGCCCGCGC
>CAUQTR010000039.1:0-9922 GCA_963521045.1 uncultured Actinotalea sp. | reverse complement strand
GGAGCAGGCAGCGGCCGAGCAGGCCGCGGCCGAGCAGGCGGCGGCTCAGCAGGGCGGCGGCGGCAAGGGCGGCGAGGGCAAGGGGAACGGCAAGGGCGACAAGGACGACTGACCCGCCCCGCGTCACCAGCCGCGTGTGCGCCACTCGTCGAGATGCGGGCGCTCGGCCCCCAGGGTCGTGTCCCGCCCGTGCCCCGGGTAGATCCACGTCGCGTCGTCGAACCGGCCGAAGACCCGCGCCTCGAGGTCGTCCATGAGGGACCCGAACGCCGCCGCGTCCTGCGTGCGGCCCGGCCCGCCGGGGAACAGGCTGTCGCCCGTGAACAGGTGGACGCGGTGGGGCACCCCCTCGCGCGTCCGGACGCCGGCCGGTTCCCGGTAGGCGAGCGCGATGGAGCCGGGGGTGTGCCCGCGGAGGGCGACGACCTCGAGCGTGACGTGGCCCACCATCAGGACGTCCCCGTGGTGCAGCCGGCGCACGACGTGCACCGGCAGGGACGCGGCGTCGTCGGCGCCCGCGGCCGTGACCGCGCCGGTGACGGCGACGAGGGACTCGAGGGCGCCGTGGTGGTCCGGGTGCCGGTGGGTCGTCACCACGGTCGCCAGACGGGCGGAGCCGGAGCCCTCCCGGACCAGGGCGAGGAGGCGTTCGGGTTCGGCCGCGGCGTCCACCAGCAGCTGCTCCCCGCTGCCCCGGCACGTCAGGAGATAGACGTTGTTGTCCATCGGCCCGACCGACGTCTTGCGGACCACCAGCTCGTCGAGCTCACGCACGTCGCTCGGACCGCCCGGGGTCACCGCGCCCGTGTACGTCACGTCGCCACCGCCTTCACGATCGGCTCACCGCCGCACCGGCGCCGACTCACCGCCGCACCGGCGCCGGCCGCGCCGCATGGCGGGCGCGTCGGCTCGCGACGGCGTGGCTGTGGACCGCCCGGACGAGAGCGAGGTGGCTGAGCGCCTGGGGGAAGTTGCCCGCCATCCGGTCGCCGTCGACGTCGTACTCCTCGGACAGCAGGCCCACGTCGTTGCGCAGGCCGACGAGACGGTCGAGCACGCGCGTCGACCCCTCGACGTCGTCGCAGCGCGCGAGGGCGTCCGCGAGCCAGAAGCTGCACGCCAGGAACGGGTGCTCGCCGCCCTCCAGGCCGTCGTCGGTCCGCCCCGGGTGGTACCGGTGGACGAGCCCCTCGCTCACCTCGAGCTCGGCGCGGATCGCGGCCAGGGTGCCGAGGAACCGCTCGTCGTCGGGCGCCAGGAACCCGACCATGACCATCTGGAGCAGCGAGGCGTCCGTGTGCTCGCCGCCGTAGTACTGGACGAACGTGCCGCGGGCCTCGTCGTACCCGTGCTCGAGGACGTCCGCCCTGATCTCGTCGCGAACGCGGCGCCACCGCTCGACCGGGCCCTTGAGGCCGAACTCCTCGACGCCCCGCACCGCCCGGTCGACCGCGGCCCACGCCATGATCTTCGAGTGGGTGAAGTGCCGTGGTTCGCCGCGCACCTCCCAGATCCCGCGGTCCGCATGCCGCCACGTGTGGGTGAGGTCGTTGACGAGGAGGCGTTGCAGCGCCCACGAGTCGTGGCTCTCCTCGAGGCCGGCGACCCGCGCGAGGTGCAGGGCGCACATGACCTCGCCGAGCACGTCGAGCTGCATCTGGTCCACGGCCGCGTTCCCGATCCGCACCGGACGCGACTGCGAGTGGCCCGGCAGGTGGTCGAGGACGACCTCGGGCAGGTCCCGCCGCCCATCCGTGCCGTACATGATCTGCAGGTCCCGCGGGTCGCCCGCGACGGCGCGCAGCAGCCAGTCGCGCCAGTCGGTCGTCTCCGTGCGGTAGCCGTGCTCGAGCAGCGCCTCGAGGGTGAGCGCCGCGTCCCGCAGCCAGCAGAACCGGTAGTCCCAGTTGCGCTCGCCGCCGAAGTCCTCGGGCAGCGACGTCGTCGGCGCCGCGATGATCCCCCCGGTGCGGGTGTCCGTCAGCATCCGGAGCACCAGCAGCGAGCGGACGACGGCGTCGCGGTAGGGCCCGTCGTACTCGGTGCGGTGGGCCCACTGCGACCAGCGGATCCGGGTGGCCTCGACGCGCTCGTCGATCGGCAGCTCGTCGGGCTGCGGCTCCCACGACGGCGTCCAGGTCAGGGAGAGCTCGACCGTCTCACCCTCGGCGAGCTCGAAGACGTCACGGTGACGGTGGTCGACGGCGGTGGGCAGGCGCGTGCCGCGCAGGTGCAGGGCGTCGGGCCCGGCGATCGCCCGGATGGTCGCCCGGCCCCCGGGGCGGGCGAACCGCCGGACCCACGGCTCGACCTTGCCGTAGCCGAACCGGACGACCCACTCGTGCTCGACCCGCACGCGTCCGGAGACGGCAGTGACGGCGCGGACGAGGTCGGCCCGACCGTCGGCGACGGGCATCGAGTCCACGACGACCGCCGTGCCGGTCGGTGTCTCGTACGTCGTCTCGAGCACGAACGAGTCACCCACGTAGCGCCGGGTGACCCGCGTCGCGTCCGGGACCGTGAGCAGCCACCGCCCGTGGTCGGGTGTGCCGAGCAGCGCGGCGAAGCAGGCGGGGGAGTCGAAGTGCGGCAGGCACAGCCAGTCCACGGAGCCCTCGCGGGACACGAGCGCCGCGGTGCGGCCGTCACCGAGGACGGCGTAGTCCGCGATCGGCGTCGACCCGGGCGGCTGCCGGGCCACGTCGGGGGGCGGGGGTCCGGGGTCGGGTGGCGGCGTCGTCACCATCCCAGTGTGGTCCGCGGGGGCGCGGCGTGCCCACCGACCCGTCCGGGACGCCGTCGCACCACCTCGCAACCGCGCAGCCGTTCGAACGCCTGTACGCATGCGCCCTCGGCGACGTAGGATGATGCAGTGAACGACCGACTCATCGTGCAGGGTGCTCGCGAGCACAACCTCCGGAACGTCGATCTGGACCTCCCCCGTGACAGCCTCATCGTCTTCACGGGTCTGTCCGGGTCCGGCAAGTCCTCCCTGGCCTTCGACACCATCTTCGCCGAGGGCCAGCGCCGCTACGTCGAGTCGCTCTCCGCGTACGCCCGCCAGTTCCTCGGGCAGATGGACAAGCCCGACGTCGACTTCATCGAGGGCCTCTCGCCGGCGGTGTCGATCGACCAGAAGTCGACCAACCGCAACCCGCGCTCCACGGTCGGCACCATCACCGAGGTCTACGACTACCTGCGCCTGCTGTTCGCGCGCGCGGGCACGCAGTTCTGCCCGGTCTGCGGCGAGCAGGTCAGCCGCCAGACGCCGCAGCAGATCGTCGACCGGCTGCTCGAGCTGCCCGAGGGCACGCGCTACCAGGTGCTGGCGCCGATGGTCCGGGGCCGCAAGGGGGAGTACGCGGACCTGTTCACCGAGCTGCAGGCCAAGGGCTTCGCCCGCGCCCGCGTCGACGGCGAGGTGGTGCAGCTCACGAGCCCGCCCGCGCTCGAGAAGAAGCTCAAGCACACGATCGAGGTCGTGGTCGACCGGCTCGTGGCGCGCGAGGGCGTGCAGCGCCGGCTGACGGACTCCGTCGAGACGGCCCTCACCCTCGCGGGCGGGCTCCTGGTGGTCGACCTCGTCGACGCGGAGGCCGACGACCCGAACCGGGAGCGGCGCTTCTCCGAGCACCGCGCGTGCCCCAACGACCACCAGCTCTCGCTCGAGGAGATCGAGCCGCGCACGTTCTCCTTCAACGCGCCCTACGGGGCGTGCCCGGAGTGCACGGGCATCGGGAGCCGCCTCGAGGTGGACCCGGACCTCGTGATCCCCGACGAGGAGGCGACGCTCGCCGGCGGCGCCGTGGCTCCGTGGTCGCAGACGTCGTCGGAGTACTTCCAGCGCGTGCTGACCGCGCTTGCGGCCGAGCTCGGCTTCTCGACGGACGTGCCGTGGCGGGCGCTGCCCGAGCGCGCCAAGCAGGCGATCCTCTTCGGCCAGGACCACAAGGTCCACGTCAAGTACCGCAACCGGTGGGGCCGCGAGCGGCAGTACTCGACCGGCTTCGAGGGTGTCGTGACGTTCATCGAGCGCCGGCACGCGGAGACGGACTCCGACTGGTCGAAGGAGAAGTACGAGGCCTACATGCGCGAGGTGCCGTGCCCGGTCTGCAAGGGCACGCGGCTCAAGCCCGAGGTGCTCGCGGTCCGGGTGGGCGGCCGCTCCATCGCCGAGGTCTGCCGCCTGCCCCTGCGCGAGGCGCGCGACTTCCTCGGCGCCCTCGAGCTCGGTGAGCGCGAGCGCGCGATCGCGACGCAGGTGCTCAAGGAGATCCAGGCCCGCCTCGGCTTCCTGCTCGACGTCGGCCTGGACTACCTCGCGCTCGACCGCCCGGCGGGCACGCTCTCCGGTGGCGAGGCCCAGCGCATCCGCCTCGCGACGCAGATCGGCTCCGGGCTCGTGGGCGTGCTCTACGTGCTCGACGAGCCGAGCATCGGCCTGCACCAGCGCGACAACCGGCGGCTCATCGACACCCTGACCCGGCTGCGGGACCTCGGCAACACGCTCATCGTGGTCGAGCACGACGAGGACACGATCCGCACGGCGGACTGGATCGTCGACATCGGCCCCGGCGCGGGGGAGCACGGTGGGCGCGTCGTGCACTCCGGCGACCTGGCGGGCCTGCTCGCATCGCCCGAGTCGGTCACGGGGGCCTACCTGTCCGGGCGGCGGGAGATCCCGATGCCGCAGCAGCGCCGCCCGTACGACCCGACGCGCACCCTGACCGTCGTGGGCGCGCGCGAGCACAACCTCGTCGGGATCGACGTGACGTTCCCGCTGGGCTGCCTCGTCGCCGTGACCGGCGTCTCCGGCTCGGGCAAGTCCACGCTCGTCAACTCGATCCTGTACACGGTGATGGCCAACGAGCTCAACGGAGCGCGGCAGGTCCCGGGGCGGCACACCCGCGTGACGGGGCTCGACCAGCTCGACAAGGTGGTCCACGTGGACCAGGGCCCGATCGGCCGGACACCACGCTCGAACCCCGCGACGTACACCGGCGTCTGGGACCACGTGCGCAAGCTGTTCGCGGAGACGACCGAGGCCAAGGTCCGGGGCTACACGCCCGGGCGCTTCTCGTTCAACGTCAAGGGCGGCCGCTGCGAGGCCTGCTCGGGCGACGGCACCATCAAGATCGAGATGAACTTCCTGCCGGACGTGTACGTCCCGTGCGAGGTGTGCCACGGGGCGCGCTACAACCGCGAGACGCTCGAGGTGCACTTCAAGGGCAGGACGGTCGCCGACGTCCTCAACATGCCCATCGAGGAGGCAGCCGAGTTCTTCGCGGCGGTCCCCGCCATCTCGCGCCACCTGCGCACCCTGGTCGACGTCGGCCTGGGGTACGTGCGGCTCGGGCAGCCCGCGCCCACCCTCTCGGGCGGCGAGGCGCAGCGGGTCAAGCTCGCCAGCGAGCTGCAGAAGCGCTCGACCGGCCGCACGGCGTACGTGCTCGACGAGCCGACGACCGGACTGCACTTCGAGGACATCCGCAAGTTGCTCGGCGTGCTCCAGTCGCTCGCCGACAAGGGCAACACGGTCATCGTCATCGAGCACAACCTCGACGTCATCAAGAACGCCGACTGGGTGATCGACATGGGGCCGGAGGGCGGGTCCGGTGGCGGGCGCGTGATCGCCGAGGGCACCCCGGAGCAGGTCGCGGGCGTCCCGGGGAGCCACACCGGTCGGTTCCTCGCCGAGGCGCTCGAGCCGCACGCGGAGCTCGCCAGCGCCTGAGCCCTCGCGCGCGTCTCCCTGACGCGCTACTCGCCGGTCGAGCCGTCGACCTGCTCGCGCAGCAGGTCGGCGTGGCCGACGTGGCGCGCGTACTCCTCGACCATGTGCACGAGGATCCAGCGCAGGCCCGGCGTCCGCCCGTCACGCCAGGGCCGGGCGGCGAGGTGGTCGAGCCCGCCCCGCGCCGAGACCTCGGCCGTGATCGTGCGTGATCGCGCGACCGCGTCGGCCCAGAGGGTGCGCAGCTCGGCGGGGGAGTCCTCGGCCGCGGAGTGCCAGTCCCAGTCCTCGTCGGCGTCCCAGTCGACGGCGTCCCAGGGTGGTGCCGGCTCGCGCCCGAGCAGGCGGACGCCGAACCAGTAGTCCTCGACGTACGCGAGGTGCTTGAGCATGCCGCCCAGGGTCATCGTCGACGGCCCCACGGTGGTGGCGAGGCCGGCGGCGTCGAGACCGTCGCACTTCCATGCGAGCGTCGCGCGGAGGAAGTCGACGAAGCCGAGCAGCGTGGCCTCCTCGCCGGCGGCGACCGGAGGCTCGGGACGGCCCTGCTCGTCCATGACGGTCATGCCGGGACCTCCACGACGACGGGCGTCGGCTCGGTGCGCACGGGGAAGTTGACCGAGCGCTTGATGAAGCAGTGCTCGCCGGCCGACCGGTGCACCGCCGCGAGGTCGGCGTCGTCGACCGCGGTCCGGACGGTGACGCGCGGCCGCAGGACGACGGTCGTGAACTGGCCGTGCCCCGCCGCCTCCACCCGCATCGTTCCGACGGGCTCGTCGACGTACGCGGACACCACGACGCCCGCGCGGGCGGCCAGGTGCAGGAACCAGAGCATGTGGCACTGCGCGAGCGCACCGACCAGGAGCTCCTCGGGGCTCCACCGGGCGGGATCGCCCCGGAAGCCCGGGTCGGACGACCCCAGCAGCGGCGGCTTGCCGGGGACGAGGATCTCGTGGTCCCGGCTGTAGGCCGTGTAGCTCGACGTCCCCAGGGTGCCGGCCCCGGTCCAGCGGACCGTCGCCTCGTAGGTGTGCATGATGCCCATGCCTCAACGTAGCGACCGGCGCTGTCGGTGCGCTGGCTTAGGCTCGATCCCATGGCAGACCCGGCGACGTACCGTCCCCGGCCCGGCGAGATCCCGGACTCCCCGGGCGTCTACCGATTCCGCGACAACCACGGACGCGTGGTCTACGTCGGCAAGGCGAAGAGTCTGCGCTCGCGCCTCAACAGCTACTTCCAGGACCTCTCGGCGCTGCACCCGCGCACGCAGCAGATGGTGACGACGGCGGCGTCGGTCGAGTGGACGGTCGTGGGGACCGAGGTCGAGGCCCTCGCGCTCGAGTACTCCTGGATCAAGGAGTTCGACCCGCGGTTCAACGTCAAGTACCGCGACGACAAGTCCTACCCCTACCTCGCGGTCACGCTCGGCGAGGAGTACCCGCGGGTGCAGGTGATGCGCGGCGCCAAGCGACCCGGCACGCGCTACTTCGGGCCGTACGGCCATGCCTGGGCGATCCGGGAGACGGTGGACCTGCTGCTGCGGGTCTTCCCGGTGCGCACGTGCTCGTCGGGCGTCTTCAAGCGCGCGGCGCAGACCGGTCGGCCGTGCCTGCTCGGGTACATCGACAAGTGTTCGGCGCCGTGCGTCGGCCGGATCTCGGCACCCGACCACCGCTCCCTCGCCGAGGACTTCTGCGACTTCATGGCGGGTGACACGGCACGGTTCGTGCGACGCCTCGAGCGGCGCATGCAGGAGGCGTCGGCCGAGCTCGACTTCGAGAGCGCCGCCCGGCTGCGGGACGACATCGGCGCCCTGCAGCGCGCGACCGAGAAGAACGCCGTCGTGCTCGCGGACGGGACGGACGCCGACGTCTTCGCCCTCGTGGGCGACGAGCTCGAGGCCGCCGTCCAGGTGTTCCACGTGCGCAAGGGGCGCATCCGCGGCCAGCGGGGCTGGATCGTGGAGAAGGTCGAGGACGTCACCGACGCCGAGCTCGTGGAGCACCTCCTGCAGCAGGTCTACGGGGACGGTGACGCACCCGCGGTACCGCCGAGCCCCGAGGCCAGCGCCGCTCGGCCCGAGCGCGCCGTCGCCGCGACGAGCGCGGTGCCGCGCGAGGTGCTCGTGCCCGTGCTGCCGCCCGACGTCGCGCAGGTGGGGGACTGGCTCTCGACCCTGCGCGGCGCGCGCGTCGACGTCCGGGTGCCCCAGCGCGGGGACAAGCGGGCGCTCGCCGACACGGTCCGTCGCAACGCCGAGCAGGCCCTGGTGCTCCACCGCACCAAGCGCGCCGCGGACCTCACGACGCGCAGCCAGGCGCTGCGCGAGATCCAGGAGGCGCTCGGGCTCGACAGCGCGCCGCTGCGGATCGAGTGCTTCGACATCTCGACCACCCAGGGCACCCACCAGGTCGGCTCGATGGTGGTCTTCGAGGACGGCCTGGCGCGCAAGTCCGAGTACCGGCAGTTCGTCGTGCGGGGACCGGACGGCCAGGGCGCACGCGACGACACGGCCGCGATGCACGAGGTCATCACGCGTCGCTTCCGCCGCTACCTCGAGGACCAGGCCCGGTCCGGGGGCCTGGGGCCGGACGACGTCGAGGACGCGACCGCCGAGGGCCACGCCCTCGTCGCGGAGCCGGCCCCGACGGGTCGTCGCCGGTCCGGCGAGGTGTCCGGGCAGGTCGAGCCTCAGCGTGGCCGGTTCGCCTACCCGCCCAACCTGGTCGTGGTCGACGGCGGGCCGCCGCAGGTCGCCGCGGCGGCGCGCGCCCTGGCCGAGCTGGGGATCGACGACGTCGCGCTCTGCGGGCTGGCGAAGCGCCTCGAGGAGGTCTGGCTGCCGGGGGAGGAGTACCCGGTGATCCTCCAGCGCAGCTCCGAGGGCCTCTACCTGCTCCAGCGCGTCCGGGACGAGGCGCACCGCTTCGCGATCCGCCATCACCGTCAGCGTCGGAGCAAGGGCATGACCGTCTCGGCGCTCGACGCCGTCCCGGGTCTCGGGCCCACCCGCACCGCGGCGCTGCTCAAGCACTTCGGGTCGGTCTCCCGCCTCAAGGCGGCGACGGTCGACGAGGTGGCCCAGGTCAAGGGGATGGGCCCCCGCACGGCCCACGCCGTCCTCACGGCGCTCGGCGTCGACCCGGGGCCCGGCGATCGGTCGCGCGAGACCGCGGCGCCGGGCGGGGACCCGGAACCGGCTGGCATGCTGGAGCCATGACCGGAGAGCCGCCCCCCACGACCGTGCCGACCGGCATCCCCGCCCTCGAGGCCACCACGCCGACGCCGCGCACCGAGCTCCCCGAGCTCCTGCTCATCACGGGCATGTCCGGTGCCGGCCGGACCCGCGCCGGCGCAGTGCTCGAGGACCTGGGCTGGTACGTCGTCGACAACCTCCCGGCGCAGCTGCTGCCGCAGCTCGTCGGGATGATGACGCGCGGCCCCGGGGGGGTGCAGCGGCTCGCCGCCGTCGTCGACGTCCGGGGGCGGGAGTTCTTCGCGGACCTCGCGGGCGTCGTGGACACGCTCGAGCGGGCAGGCGTCGCGCACCGGACCCTCTTCCTCGACGCGTCCGACCAGGTGCTCGTCCAGCGCTTCGAGACCGTCCGGCGACCGCACCCGCTGCAGGGCGACGGGCGGATCCTCGACGGGATCGCCCAGGAGCGGGGGGTGCTCTCCTCGATCCGTGAACGCGCCGACGTCGTCATCGACACGAGCGAGCTCAACGTCCACGAGCTGGCGCGCGTGGTGCGGCAGGCCGTCACGGGCGGGGACGAGGAGTCGCTGCGGGTCAACGTCCTGTCGTTCGGCTTCAAGTACGGCATCCCGCTCGACGCGGACCACGTCGTCGACGTGCGGTTCCTCGCCAACCCGTACTGGGTGACCGAGCTGCGGCACCTCACGGGCCGCGACGGGCCGGTGCGCGACTACGTGCTGGGCCTCGACGGCGCGCGGACGTTCGTCGAGCGTTACGCCGACATGCTGGAGCCGGTGCTGGCCGGCTACGTCCACGAGGACAAGCGCTACGTCACCCTGGCGGTCGGCTGCACGGGCGGCAAGCACCGCTCGGTGGCGCTGTCCGAGGCCCTCGCCGACCTGCTGCGGGACAGGGGGCACCGGGTCGTCGTCTCGCACCGCGACCTGGGGCGCGAGTGAGCGCGTCCGGCGGCGCGGGCCGCGGCCCGCGGC
>CAUQTR010000038.1:0-10091 GCA_963521045.1 uncultured Actinotalea sp. | reverse complement strand
GCGCGGCGTCGGCTGGCGCGTCGGGGGCTGCCGCATCCGTTGCGGGCTCGTCCGGGGCGGGCTCGTCCGCCGTCGGGGTCACGACCTGCTCGACGGCGACGTCGGCGGGGGACTCGTCCTCGGCCGGCGCCTCAGCCTGCTCGACCGGCGCGTCGTTCGCCTCGGCCGGCGCCTCAGCCTGCTCGGCCGCCTCAGCCTGCTCGACCGCCTCAGCCTGCTCGACCGCCTCGGCCGGGACCTCGATCGGCTCGGGGACCTGGGCCGTGTCCTGGTCCGCGGCGTGCTCCGTGCCCTCGGTGCCCTCGGTGTCGTCCGGGCGCTCGTGCTCGGTCACTGGACCTCAACTCCCTCGATGATGACCTCGGTGGCCGGCCTGGGCGGGGCCACCTCGGAGATGCCGGCGTCGGCGACGGACTGCAGGACGTCCAGGCCGCCGGTGATGCGGCCGAAGACGGTGTACCCGCCCGCGGCGTCCGCCGGGATGGTGGAGTCCTCGTGGACGAGGAAGAACTGGCTCCCCATGCTGGACCCGTCGTTGCCGGTGCGTGCCATCGCCACGGTACCGGCCGGGTAGACGTCGTCGGCCGGGGCGTTCTCGATCGGCCCGAAGCGCCAGTCCGGCCCGCCGGTGCCGGTCCCGGTCGGGTCGCCGCACTGGAGCACGGCGATCCCGTCGTTGTCCGTGGTCGTCAGGCGGTGGCACGCCGTGTCGGTGAAGAACCCCTGGCGGGCGAGCGTCACGAAGGAGGCGACGGCTTGCGGTGCGGCCGCGCCGTCGAGCTCGACGGTCACGGGCCCGGCGGACGTGGTGAGCGTCGCTGTCCAGGTGCGCCCCTCGGCGAGCGCCGGGTCGGGCGCGGGCACCGCGGGAGTCGTCGGCTCGTCGGCGGACTCCGTCGCGGGAGTGCTGACGGACGGCGTCGGCTCCGCGGTCGGGGCCGGGTCGTTCCCGGTCTGCTGCACCACGACGATCACGGCGGCGACCAGCGCGAGGGCGCCGAGCACCGAGCCGACGAGCACGCGGCGGCGCCGGCGCTGGGCCTGGAGCTGGGCCTGTCGTGCGAGCCACTTCTCGTGACGTCGGCGGGCGTACTCCCGCTCACGCTTGCTCGGCGACACCCGTGCTCCTGTCTCGATCCCCTGGGGACACCTCGGCAACCGGGTGCCCGCTCTGGCCGCCCGCGCCGACCAGCAGCGTCCGGGCCCCGCACAGTCTAGGCAACACGTCCGGGCCGGGCCGCCCGCGGGACGGCGGGCGCGGCGCCCGGACGGCGACGAGCCGGGCGCCGGGCCCACCGCGAGCGACGTCCGTCCCCTCGCTAGGCTCGCCGGGTGCGTATCCGGACCGTCGTCGCCCCGCTGCTCGGTGCCCTCTGCCACGTCGTCGCGGACGCCGACGGGCGCTGCGTCGTCGTCGACCCGGGCTCGGGCGTCGTGGACGAGGTGGGCCGGGTGGTGGAGCAGGCCGGCTGGACCCCGGTCGCGGTCCTCATCACCCACGGTCACGTCGACCACACGTGGGATGCGGCGGCGGTCGGGGACCGGTTCGGGATCCCGGTCCACGTCCACACCGCCGACGCGTACCGGCTCGAGGACCCCGTCGGGTCGCTCGGTCCGCTGGGCCATCAGCTGCTCGCGATGTCCGGCGCGGCGGCGCCCGAGGCGCCCGGCGACGTGCGCCCGTTCGACGCACCCCCCGGCACCGTGACCCGGCTCGCCCTGGGTGACGGCGTCCTGGAGGTCGACGCGCTCCACAGCCCGGGGCACACCCAGGGGTCGACCGTGTACCTCCTCGTCGACGACGACGGCACGCCGGCCGCACTGACCGGAGACGTGCTCTTCGCGGGGAGCATCGGCCGGACGGACCTGCCGGGCGGGGACGACGCCGCGATGGCCCGCACGCTGACCCGGCTGGCGGCGCTCGAACCGCGGACGCGGGTGCTGCCCGGGCACGGGCCCACGTCGACGATCGCCGCCGAGCTCGCGACCAACCCCTACCTGCGCGCGGCCCGCTGACCCGCCGGGGGACACCTAGGATCGGGCACCATGGCCCGCCCCACCCCCCTGTCCGGCTTCCCCGAGTGGCTCCCCGCGGAGCGCACCGTGGAGCAGCACGTCATCGACGTCCTGCGGCGGACCTTCGAGCTGCACGGGTTCGCCGGGATCGAGACGCGTGCCGTCGAGCCGCTCGACCAGCTGCTGCGCAAGGGTGAGACCTCCAAGGAGGTCTACACGCTGCACCGGCTCCAGGAGACCGAGGAGGAGCGTGCCGGCCGGGGGCACCGCGAGACCGACGGTGCGGGGCTCGGGCTGCACTTCGACCTGACCGTGCCGTTCGCGCGGTACGTGCTCGAGAACGCCGGCAAGCTCTCCTTCCCGTTCCGCCGGCACCAGATCCAGAAGGTGTGGCGCGGCGAGCGGCCGCAGGACGGCCGGTTCCGTGAGTTCCTCCAGGCGGACATCGACGTCGTCGGCCAGGGCGAGCTGCCCTACCACCTCGAGGTCGAGCTGCCGCTGGTCATCGCCGAGGCGTTCGCGGCGCTGCGGGCCGTCGGCGTGCCGCCCGTGCGGATCCTGGTGAACAACCGGCGCGTGATGGAGGGCTTCGCCCAGGGCCTGGGCGTCGTGCAGGTCGAGGCCGTGCTGCGCGCGCTCGACAAGCTCGACAAGGCCGGGCCGGAGGCCGTCGCGACGATGCTGCGCGAGCAGGCCGGCGCCGACGACGCGCAGGCACGCGCACTGCTCGAGCTCGCGACGATCCGCGGCGAGGACGACGGCGTCGTGCAGGAGGTCCGGGACCTGGCCGCGCGGCACGGCGTCGCGGGGGAGCTGCTCGACCAGGGCCTCGCGGAGCTCGGGGCGCTCCTGCGCTCGGCCGCTGCCCGGGCACGCGGGGTGATCGTCGCGGACCTCAAGATCGCGCGCGGCCTCGACTACTACACCGGCTCCGTCTACGAGACGGTGCTGGTCGGGCACGAGGACCTCGGCTCGATCTGCTCGGGCGGCCGCTACGACGCGCTCGCGTCGGACGGCGCGACGACGTACCCGGGCGTCGGGCTCTCGGTCGGCGTCTCGCGGCTCGTCTCGCGCCTGCTCTCGGCCGGCCTGGTCCGCGCCACCCGCGCCGTGCCGAGCGCGGTGCTCGTGGCCGTGACGACCGAGGAGACGCGCCCGGCGAGCGACGCCGTGGCGGATGCGCTGCGTGCGCGTGGGATCCCGGTGGAGGTGGCGCCGGCCGCGGCGAAGTTCGGCAAGCAGATCCGGCACGCGGACCGCCGCGGCATCCCGTTCGTCTGGTTCCCCGGAGACCCGGCCGCGGAGCCGCCGACCGGCGACCAGGTCAAGGACATCCGCAGCGGCGAGCAGGTCGACGCCGACCCCGGGGTGTGGGCGCCGCCGGCCGACGACCTGCACGTCCGCGTGGTCCCGGCCGGCTGACGCGCCGCGCACGAGGGTTGATCCACAGGGCGACGCGAGCCGATTGACCCGGCGTCGAACGTGTGTTCGACTGGCGGGATGAGGTGGGACGGCCAACGCATCGGCGCCGACGACGGCGCGCTGCCCGACCTGGCCATGCCCGACCTCGCGCTGGCGGGCCTGGTCCGCAGCGTCCGGACCCCCGACTTCGCCGGGGTGACGTTCCACGAGGTGGCCGCCAAGAGCGCGCTGAACAAGGTCCCGGCGGCGTCCTCCATGCCGTTCCGCTGGACCGTCAACCCGATGCGGGGATGTCTCCATGCCTGCACCTACTGCCTGAGCGGGGACACGGTGATCCTCATGGCGGACGGTCGGTCCGCACCGCTGGCGAACCTCACGGCCGGGGACAGGATCGTGGGGACGGTGCTCGTCGGCCGCTACCGCAGGTACGTGGAGACGGAGGTGCTCGCTCACTGGCGCACCGAGAAGCCGGCGTACCGCGTCGTGCTCGCCGACGGGACGGTGCTCGTGGCGAGCGGCGACCACCGCTTCCTGACGGAGCGCGGGTGGAAGCACGTCGTCGGGGTCCCGGCCGGGCCGACGCGGCGCCCCCACCTCGCGCCGAACAACTCCCTGCTGGGCTTCGGCCGGGGCGACGTCGTCGGGCCCAAGCGCGACGACGACTACCGACGTGGCTACCTCACCGGCATGGTGCGAGGCGACGCGAACCTCGCGTCGTACCCGGACCGGCGTCCGGGCCGGACGGGACTGCTGCACCGGTTCCGCCTCGCCCTCGCGGATCTCGAGGGGTTGGACCGGGCTCGGGAGTACCTCGACCAGGCGGGCGTGCGGACCACCACCTTTGCCTTCACGCCCGGTGACGACAGCCACCGGGAGATGACGGCGATCCGGACCTCGAGCCGGCACGGCGTCGAGGCGGTCCGAGCGATCGTGGCCTGGCCCGACGACAGGACCGAGGAGTGGTCGCGAGGGTTCCTCGCCGGGGTGTTCGACGCCGAGGGCAGCTGCTCGCGCGGCGTCCTGCGGATCTCCAACACCGACCCGGAGATCATCGACGCGACCACGGTGGCGCTGGTCAGCCTCGGCCTCCGGTTCGTCGTCGAGGACCACGGGCGGCGCAACGGTCTGTGTACGGTGCGCCTGCTCGGCGGGCTGCCCGCACGGATGAGGTTCATGGAGCTGACCGATCCGGCGATCACCCGCAAGCGCGCGGTGGTCGGCCAGGCGGTGAAGAGTTCCGCTGACCTCCGCGTGCTCCGAGTCGAGAAGCTCGACCGCGTCGTGCCGATGTTCGACATCACGACCGGTACGGGAGACTTCATCGCCAACGGCGTCATCAGCCACAACTGCTTCGCACGGCCCACGCACGAGTACCTCGACCTCGACGCCGGCCGGGACTTCGAGACGCAGATCGTCGTCAAGACCAACGTCGTCGAGGTGCTGCGCGCCGAGCTCGCGCGGCCCTCCTGGCGGCGCGAGCACGTGGCGCTCGGCACCAACACGGACCCGTACCAGCGGGCCGAGGGCCGCTACCGGCTCATGCCGGGCATCATCGACGCGCTCGCGTCGTCCGGCACACCCTTCTCGATCCTCACCAAGGGCACGCTGCTGCGCCGGGACATCCCGGACCTCGTCGAGGCGCAGCGGCGGGTCCCCGTGGGCGTCGCGATCTCGCTGGCCGTGCTCGACCACGACCTCCAGCAGTCCGTCGAGCCCGGCACCCCGACGCCCCGCGCCCGCCTCGAGCTGGTCCGGGCGCTCCGCGACGCGGGCCTGCCGTGCGGCGTGCTCGTCGCGCCCGTCATGCCGTGGCTCACGGACTCCGAGGAGCACCTCGACGCGCTGCTGGGTGAGCTGGCCGCGGCGGGCGCGACCGGCATCACGGCTCTGCCGCTGCACCTGCGCGGCTCGGTCAAGCCGTGGTTCCTGCGCTGGCTCGCGTCCGAGCGGCCCGACCTCGTCGGCCGGTACCGGCGCCTCTACGGGTCCGGTGCCTACGTGAGCGCGGAGTACAAGGACTGGTTGCACGCCCGCCTGTCACCGCTGCTCGCACGGCACGGGTTCTCCGCGCCCGCGGCGCGTCAGCCCGACGGCGCCCTGCGCCCCGAGGAGGGCACGTACCCGCGCGGGAGCCTGGCCGGCTGGGACGCCGACCGACCGCCGCCCGCGCTCGACTTCGGCCCTGCGCAACCCGTGCTGTTCTGAGGCGCCGCGCCGCGCTGCGGTCTCGGTCAGGCAGGGTCGTCCGGGACGGTCGACGGGTCCTCCTCGGGCTCGAACGTCGACGGCTCACCCACGCCGAGCCCGACGCCGACGTCACCGGACGGTTCGGTGCCTGTCCCGGTTGCGGCGGCGGCCCCGCCGACGCTCGGGTGCGACGCCGCGACCTCGTCCGCGCCGCCGGGCTCGCTGCTCGGGTCCCCGTGCTTGTGGCTGCTCTCGTGCTCGCTCATGCGCCCATCGTGCGCCGCGGGCGCGTGTCCCGCCCGCCGAGGGTCTGCGACGATCGTGGCGTGGAGCGACGTGGCGGCCGGTACGACGTCGTCGTCGTGGGCTCCGGGTTCGGGGGCAGCGTCGCAGCCCTGCGGCTCACCGAGAAGGGGTACCGCGTCGCGGTGCTCGAGGCGGGCCGCCGCTTCGCCGACGACGAGCTCGCGCGCACCTCCTGGGACCTGCGGCGCTTCCTGTGGGCGCCACGCCTGGGGTGCTTCGGGATCCAGCGCATCCACCGCGTCTCCGACTCGCTCGTGCTGGCCGGCGCCGGCGTCGGCGGCGGGTCGCTCGTCTACGCGAACACGCTGTACGAGCCGCTGCCCGCGTTCTACGCGGACCCCCAGTGGGCCCACCTCACGGACTGGGCCGCCGAGCTCGCGCCCTGGTACGACCAGGCGTCACGCATGCTCGGCGTGCGCGCGAACCCCACGACGACGGCGTCAGACGTGCTCTTCCGCACCGTCGCCGAGCGGATGGGGGTCGGCGGGACGGTCCGTCCGGCGCCGGTCGGCGTCGTCTTCGGCCGGCCGGGGGAGCGCGTCCCCGACCCGTTCTTCGGCGGCGTCGGTCCCGAGCGCACGGCCTGCACGGAGTGCGGCGCCTGCATGACCGGCTGCCGCGTCGGCGCCAAGAACACGCTCGTCAAGAACTACCTGCACCTGGCGGAGCGTGCGGGCGCCGTCGTCGTCCCGCTGACGACCGTGACCCGGCTGCGGCAGGGGGGCCGCGGCTGGGAGCTGGACGCCCGGGGGACGGCGGACCGCGCACCGTCGCGGTGGACGGCCGACCACGTCGTGCTGGCCGCCGGGACGTACAACACCCAGCTCCTCCTGCACCGGGCGCAGCAGCGGGGCGACCTGCGGCTCTCCGCGCGCCTGGGCACGGCGACGCGCACGAATTCCGAGGCTCTCGTCGGGGCCAGTGCACCGCGCGTCGACCCCTCGCGGGAGCTCTCTCGCGGCGTCGCCATCACGTCGTCCTTCTACCCGGACGCGCGCACCCACGTGGAGCCCGTGCGCTACGCCGCGGGGAGCAACGCGATGGCGCTGCTCCAGACGGTGCTGACGACCGGCGGTCCTCGGGCGACCCGCTGGTTGCACATCCTGGGCGCGTACGCCGCCGAGCTGGCGCGCGGCCCCGTGCGCTCGGTCCGCGCCCGCGTGCCCCACCGCTGGAGCGAACGGACCGCGATCGCGCTCGTCATGCAGGCGCTGGACAACTCGCTCGTGACCAGCGTGCGGCGAGGGCTGACGGGGTGGCGGCTCGTGAGCCGCCAGGGACCGGGGGAACCGGTCCCGACGTCGATCCCGGCGGCGGACCGCGCGGCGCGCCTCCTCGCGGAGGAGCTGGGTGGAGTCCCGGGCAGCTCGTGGGGCGACGTGGCCAACATGCCGCTCACGGCCCACTTCATCGGCGGCTGCCCGATCGGGGCCGACGCGGCGACGGGCGTGCTCGACCCGTACCAGCGCGTGCACGGGTACCCGACGCTGCACGTCCTCGACGGCGCGGCGGTCAGCGCCAACCTCGGGGTGAACCCGTCGCTGACCATCACGGCGATGGCGGAGCGCGCGGTCTCCCTGTGGCCACGGCACGGCGAGCCCGATCCGAGGCCGGTCGACCAGACGAGCTACGTCCGGCTCGCACCGGTGCCGCCCCGGGTCGCCGTCGTGCCGGCGGGCGCGCCGGCCGCGCTCTGGACGATCCTGGGGAGCGACGCCGGCGAGCCCCGCGTCAGTCCGCCAGACGCGCCGGGAAGCCGCCCGTCGCGACCGGCCCCCACCGGTCCACGGTGACCCGGATGATCGACTTGCCCTGCGCGACCATCGCCTCGCGGTACTCGTCCCAGTCGGGGTGCTCGCCGGCGATGTTCCGGTAGTACTCGACCAGCGGCTCGACGGAGTCAGGCAGGTCGAGCACCTCGGCCGTGCCGTCGACCTGCACCCACGGGTCCCAGTCGTCCGACACCACGCAGAGGCTGACGGCGGGATCACGACGGGCGTTGCGTGCCTTCGCGCGGTCCGGGTACGTCGAGACGACGACCCGACCGGCGTCGTCCACGCCGCAGGTCACCGGTGACATCTGCGCGCTGCCGTCGCGGCGGCGCGTGAGGAGCACGGCGTGATGACGTGGGCGGAGGAACTCGAGCAGCTCTGCGCGGCTGACGCGGTCGGCGGTGGCGATGCGGCGGGCCATGTGGTCCTCCTGGTCGTGGTCTGCGGGGCGGTCCGTCCCGTGCGGCGCGGAGGGCGGGTCGACGCGCCCAGTGTGCCGCGGGCGCCCGCACTAGACTCGGCCGGGCCCGGCGCGCGTCGGGCACCCGTACGTCTGTACCCCACGCTCGATCCACCGTCTGGAAGGACGCTCGTGCTCCGCACCCACACCGCCGGCTCCCTGCGAGCCGAGCACATCGGTCAGACCGTCACCCTCACGGGCTGGGTCGACCGGCGGCGCGATCACGGTGGCGTGGCGTTCATCGACCTGCGGGACGCGTCGGGCATCGCCCAGGTCGTCATCCGCGACGAGGCGGTGGCGCACGGCCTGCGCAACGAGTTCGTCCTGCAGGTCACGGGCGAGGTCGGTCGCCGACCGGAGGGCAACGAGAACAGCAACCTCGCCACGGGCGAGGTCGAGCTCACGGCGCAGGACGTCGTGGTGCTCAACGAGTCCGCGCCCCTGCCGTTCCAGGTGTCGTCCGCGCTCGACGAGACGATCGGCGAGGAGGCCCGGCTCAAGCACCGCTACCTCGACCTGCGCCGCCCCGCGCCGGCCCGTGCGCTGCGCCTGCGCGCCAAGGCGAACGCGGCGGCGCGCCGCGTTCTCGACGCGCAGGACTTCGTCGAGGTCGAGACCCCGACGCTCACGCGCTCGACGCCCGAGGGAGCGCGCGACTTCGTCGTCCCCGCGCGGCTCGCGCCCGGCTCCTGGTACGCGCTGCCGCAGTCCCCGCAGCTGTTCAAGCAGCTGCTCATGGTCGCCGGCATGGAGCGCTACTACCAGATCGCCCGGTGCTACCGGGACGAGGACTTCCGAGCGGACCGGCAGCCCGAGTTCACCCAGCTCGACGTCGAGATGAGCTTCGTCGAGCAGGACGACGTCATCGCGGTGGGCGAGCAGGTGCTCGTCGCGCTGTGGGACCTCATCGGGTACACGATCCCGACGCCGATCCCGCGGATGACCTTCGCCGACGCCATGGCGCGGTACGGCAGCGACAAGCCCGACCTACGGTTCGGGCTCGAGCTCGTCGAGCTCACCGACTACTTCCGCGAGACGCCGTTCCGCGTGTTCCAGGCGCCGTACGTCGGGGCGGTGGTCATGCCGGGCGGCGCGTCGCAGCCGCGCCGCACCTTCGACGCGTGGCAGGAGTGGGCCAAGCAGCGCGGTGCCCGCGGGCTCGCCTACGTCACGATCGGCGAGGACGGCGAGCTCGGCGGCCCGGTCGCCAAGAACCTGTCCGACGCCGAGCGGGCCGGGCTCATCGAGGCCGTCGGGGCGAACCCGGGTGACTGCGTGTTCTTCGCGGCCGGCAAGGTCTCCGAGGCCCGCGCGCTCCTCGGTGCCGCGCGCCTCGAGGTCGGCCGCCGCGTCGGTCTCATCGACGAGTCGCAGTGGTCGTTCGTCTGGGTGGTCGACGCGCCCCTGTTCAAGCCCACGGGCGAGGACGACGACGTCGCGGTCGGCGGCGGTTCGTGGACCGCGGTGCACCACGCCTTCACGTCCCCGACGCCGCAGTGGATCGACCGGTTCGAGGAGGACCCGGCGGGCGCCCTGGCCTACGCGTACGACATCGTCTGCAACGGCAACGAGATCGGCGGCGGCTCGATCCGTATCCACCGGCGCGACGTCCAGCAGCGCGTGTTCGAGATCATGGGGATCGGCGAGGCGGAGGCGCAGGAGAAGTTCGGCTTCCTCCTCGACGCGTTCCAGTTCGGCGCACCGCCCCACGGCGGGATCGCCTTCGGCTGGGACCGGATCCTCGCCCTGCTCACGGGCTCGGAGTCGATCCGCGACGTCATCGCGTTCCCGAAGTCCGGCGGCGGCTACGACCCGTTGACCGGTGCCCCGGCGCCGATCACCGCCGAGCAGCGCCGCGAGGCCGGCGTGGACGCCACGCCGGAGGGGAAGGCGGCCCAGAACGCACCCGTCGGCGGGCGTCCGTCGCC
>CAUQTR010000037.1:0-10118 GCA_963521045.1 uncultured Actinotalea sp. | reverse complement strand
CGCGGCACCCGCCGACTTGAGCAGCGCGCCGCGCTGGCGCAGCACCCGCTCGTGGTCCGCGAGCACGCCGGCCAGGCGCGGTGAGACCTGCACCGCGAGCTCGTCGAGGAACCGTCGTCGACCGTCGGGGTCACCCTTGACGAGCGCCAGGTCCTCCGGGGCGAAGAGCACCGTGCGCAGCACGCCGAGGACGTCGCGCGGTCGGCGGACCGGCGCGCGGTTGAGCTGGGCGCGGTTGGCCTTGCCGGGGTTGATCTCGAGCTCGACGAGGCTCTGGCGCTCACCCCGCACAGCCCGGAGGCGCACGACGGCGCGCGGCGCACCGGCGCGCACGAGCGCGGCGTCGGTCGCGACCCGGTGCGAGCCGAGCGTCGCGACGTAGCCGATCGCCTCCACGAGGTTCGTCTTGCCCTGACCGTTGGGCCCCACGAGCGCCGTCACCCCGGGCTCGAGGTCGAGGTCGACCTGCTCGTAGGACCGGAAGTCGGTCAGCGAGAGGCGGCTCACGTGCACGGCGGCAGCTCCGGCTGGGGTGGGGGCACCAGGTCGGGGAGGGGACCGGGGACCACCGGGCGGGACCGGGTCAGACCGGCTCGGACGGCGGGACCGCCTGGCGCACGGCGTGACCGCCGAACTGCTGGCGCAGCGCGGCCACGGCCTTCATCGCCGGCGACGGCTCCTGGCGCGAGGCGAACCGCGCGAACAGGGCTGCGGAGATCACCGGCAGCGGGACCGCCTGGTCGATCGCCTCGTCGACGGTCCAGCGACCCTCGCCCGAGTCCTCGACGTAGTCGTCGATCGCGCTGAGGCCCGGGTCCTTCTCGAGCGCCGCGACGAGCAGGTCGAGCAGCCACGAGCGCACCACGGTGCCGCGCGTCCACGCCTTCATCGTCCCGACGACGTCGGTGACGACGTCCTGCGCGGCGAGCAGCTCGTAGCCCTCCGCGTAGGCCTGCATCAGGCCGTACTCGATCCCGTTGTGCACCATCTTCGCGAAGTGGCCGGCACCGACCGAGCCTGCGTGGACGAAGCCCTCCTCGCGCGGACCCTCGGGGCGCAGCGCGTCGAACACGGGCATGAGCACCTCGATGTCCTCGGGTGCCCCGCCGGCCATGAGCCCGTAGCCGTTGGCGAGACCCCAGACGCCGCCGGAGACGCCGACGTCGACGTACCGGATGCCGCTCCCCGCGAGCCGGGCACCGTTGACGATGTCGTCCTTGTAGTACGAGTTGCCGCCCTCGATGACGACGTCGCCGCTGGTCAGAAGGGTCGACAGCTCGTCGACGACGCCCTGGGTCGGGGCCCCGGAGGGCACCATGACCCACACGATGCGGCGCTCACCCGGCAGTGCGGCGACGAGCGCCGGCAGGTCGGCGACGTCGGAGACCTCGGGGTTGCGGTCGTAGCCCGTGACGTCGACGCCCCGCTCACGCAGGCGCTGACGCATGTTCGCGCCCATCTTGCCGAGCCCGACGAGACCGATGTGCATACCCGTGGCGCCCATGGTCAGCTCGCGAAGCGGATCGGGACGAGCAGGTAGCGGTAGGTCGGGTCGTCGTCGCCGTCCAGGCTGCGCTGACCCGTGAACTCCACCGGCTTGTTGGGGTGCGTGAACGCGAGCCGGACGAACTCGGTGCTCAGGGCACCCAGGCCGTCGAGCAGGAACTGCGGGTTGAACGCCACGGTGATCTCCTCGCCGACGAGGGCGGCCTCGAGAGCCTCGGATGCCTGAGCATCATCACCCTGGCCCGCGTCGAGCACCACCTGACCCTCGCTGAAGCCCAGCCGGATCGGCGTGTTGCGCTCGGCGACGAGCGAGACGCGCCGGGCCGCCTCGGTCAGCGCCTGCGTGGAGACGACGGCGTGGATCGGCTTCTCGGCGGCGAACAGGCGCCGGACGGCGGGGTAGTCCCCGTCGACGAGCAGCGACGTCGTGTGGCGGCCGCCGGCCTCGAACCCGATGAGGTCCACGCCGGCGCCGGTCGACAGGGCCACGGTGACCTGGTCGCTCGAGCCGAGGGACTTCGCGGCGTCGGAGAGCGTGCGCGCGCGGACGAGGGCGACCGACGAGTGGGCCGGGTCCGCGGGCTGCCAGCTCACGGTCCGCAGCGCGAGGCGGTACCGGTCGGTCGCGAGAAGGGTGATCGTCTCGCCCTCGATCTCGACGCGGACGCCGGTCAGCAGGGGGAGCGTGTCGTCCCGGCTCGCCGCGACGGTGACCTGGCTGACGGCCTCGACCAGGTCGGGGCCCGAGATCGTGCCGACCACCGCGGGCATCGCCGGCAGGGCGGGGTAGTCCTCGACCGGCATCGTGAGGAGCGTGAAGCGGCTCGCACCGCAGGTCACGGTGACCTTCGTGCCCTCGAGGACGACGTCGACCGGCTTGGCGGGCAGGGCACGCGAGATCTCGGCGAGCAGCCGGCCCGAGACGAGGACGGTGCCGGCCTCGCTGACGTCGGCCGCGATCTCCGACCGCGCGGACACCTCGTAGTCGAAGCTCGACAGCTGCACGACGCCGTTGGAGCCGGCCTCGAGCCGCACGCCGGCCAGGACGGGGACGGGGGGACGGGTCGGCAGGGACCGTGCGGTCCAGGTGACTGCCTCGGCGAGGACGTCACGGTCGACCCTGAACCTCATCGCTCATCCCTTCGCGCGCTGCACCGCCTCCCGGTGCCGGGAGGGTGCGCGTCGTCAGCCGTTGTGCTTCTGCCGGTGAACAGTACGCGGTTCCGTGCGGCGGGGAACACCAGACGTGTGATCCGTCGAGGGTGGTCGACAACGGTGCGCTGTGCCTCGAGCTCCCGTCCCACACATCCCCATGAAGGCGCTGTGGATCCCTGGATGAGAGATGGTTCGTCGTCATCATCGGTGGTGTGGACACTGTGGACAACGCCCTTCCTCCCAGGTCACCGGCCCCGCTCCCATGTGCACCCGTTGTCGATCGATCTGTCGACGACGGTGTCCTGCGGTGGACGGCCATCGACGGTCCACCTGCCGTCCACGAAGAGGTCGTGTCCCGTCCACACCATCAGGGACGTCGTCCACGACTCTCCACAGAGATGTCCACAGATGTGAACAGTCGTCCTACGGGTCATTTCGTACATCCCGGCCCTCGTCGAGAACGACGAGAGCTGCGAATGTGACCCGAAGACGCGACGTCAGCAGACGCCACTCGTGTGACGGTGGGCGACGGCGCAGCCGAGCCGCTACCCGACCCGGCAGGTCTTCGACAGGACGAGCTAACCCCGGTGCTGCTGCTTGATCCGGTTCGTCAGCTCGGTCACCTGGTTGTAGATCGACCGACGCTCCGCCATGAGCTCGCGGATCTTGCGGTTCGCGTGCATGACGGTGGTGTGGTCGCGACCGCCGAACTGCTGACCGATCTTCGGCAGCGACATGTCCGTGAGCTCGCGGCACAGGTACATGGCGATCTGACGTGCGGTGACGAGCACGCGCGAGCGTGACGACCCGCACAGGTCGTCGATCGTGAGACCGAAGTAGTTGGCGGTCTGCGCGATGATCGCGGCCGCGGTGATCTCGGCGGTGTCCTCGTCGGTGATGAGGTCCTTGAGGACGATCTCCGCCAGGGCGAGGTCGACCTGCTGCCGGTTGAGGTTCGCGAACGCCGTGACGCGGATGAGAGCACCCTCGAGCTCGCGGATGTTCGTCGAGATCTTCGACGCGATGTACGACAGGACGTCGTCGGGTGCCTGGAGGCGCTCGTTGCCGGCCTTCTTGCGCAGGATCGCGATGCGGGTCTCGAGGTCCGGCGGCTGGACGTCGGTGATGAGGCCCCACTCGAACCGCGACCGCATGCGGTCCTCGAAGCCGTTGAGCTGCTTGGGCGGCAGGTCGGACGTGATGACGACCTGCTTGTTCGCGTTGTGCAGGGTGTTGAAGGTGTGGAAGAACTCCTCCATCGTCTGCTCTTTGCCCTGCAGGAACTGGATGTCGTCGACGAGGAGCACGTCCACCTCGCGGTAGCGGCGCTGGAACGCGCCCGCCTTGCCCTCGCCGATGGAGTTGATGAAGTCGTTGGTGAACTCCTCGGAGTTCACGTACCGCACGCGAACACCCGGGTAGAGCGAGAACGCGTAGTGACCGATCGCGTGGAGCAGGTGGGTCTTTCCGAGGCCGGAGTCGCCGTAGATGAACAACGGGTTGTACGCCTTGGCCGGCGCCTCGGCGACCGCGACGGCGGCTGCGTGGGCGAACCGGTTGGACGCGCCGATGACGAAGGTCTCGAACAGGTACTTGGGGTTCAGCCGCACCGGTTCGCTGCCCGGCCGTGCGGACGGGCTCTGCGCCGACCGACCCTGGGACCGCTCGCCGTAGCTGGGCTGACGGTGCTGGTCGTCGTCGTACCGCCGGTCCATCTGGGCGTGGCGCTCGTTCGGCCCGTGCTCGGACCGGTCGTCGGACCGGTCGGACCTGCCGGAGCGGTCGCGGCCCGGGTGGTCGCGGTCGGCGAGCTCACGGTCGAGCTCCCGCTCCCGGTCCCGGTCCCGCTCGGAGGACGGCCGAGGGGCCTCGGCGTCGAGGGACGGGTCGACGGTGACGGCGAAGCGGGCGTCGAGACCGAGGACCTCGCTCAGCGCGGCGTTGAGCTCGGTCCGGACGCGCGACTCGAGGTAGTCCTTGGTGAACTCGTTGCCGACGGCCAGCAGCGCGGTGCCGTCGAGGAGGCCGAGCGGCCTGGCGAGCCGGATGAACGCGAGCTGCTGGGCGCTCGTGGCCGGGTCGTTGGCGATCCGCCCCACGGCACGGTCCCAGACCTGTGCGATCGTGTCGTCCTGTCCTGGCACGTGATCGCTCCCGGTGCGTGCTGGTGGCCCTGATCCGCCCGGAAGTCTCGCATGCCGGGCCTTGATCCACACACTTGTCCACAACCTGTGGGCTGCCGGTCGGGTGCGTGAGGTCCGCGCACGGCAGGGTCGTCGGTGACCGTCTGCGGTGCGCGCGGCGTGCGCGTCATGATCGAGCGGGGATCGTGCCCTGATCGTGCTCGGTGTGTCGCCGTCACGAATCGGCCGTACGGGTGCATCCTGGCGGATCGGCCTCTCCGCGTCGACCCCTACGCCTCAGGTTTGACCCCTTGCGCATCGCCGCGTACCGTGGCACAGCCGTTTCTCTCGGCTCCTGCCAGCGTGCCCGCGTGACCCCGTGACCACCCAGATCTCCCTCGAGATCGACCCAGATCACGGTGGGACGACGACGACGTGTGCTGATGCGGCAGGGCCGGCAGGAGCACATGACCTCCGCCGTCCTGGCGGTGCCCTGATCCAACCTTGTGGAGTACGACGTGTCGAAGCGCACCTTCCAGCCGAACAACCGGCGTCGGGCCAAGACCCATGGCTTCCGGCTGCGCATGCGCACCCGGGCCGGCCGCGCGATCCTCGCCGCCCGCCGGCGCAAGGGCCGCGAAGAGCTCTCCGCCTGACCTCGGAGTGCTCCCCGCCCCGCTGCGGATGCGCTCGTCGGAGGACTTCGCGCTGACCATCCGCCGCGGTGCACGAGCCGGCCGGCCCACACTCGTGGTCCACTGCCGGCTCACCGGCGACCGTGCCGACGCCCGGGTCGGTTTCGTCGTGTCACGTGCCGTGGGCGGCGCGGTCGTCCGGAACAAGGTCCGACGCAGATTGCGAGGCGTGGTGGTCGAGCAGCGCGGGTCCCTGCCCCACGGGGCGGACCTCGTCGTCCGTGTGCTCCCGCCCGCCGCCGCGGCGTCGTACGACGTGCTCGCGGACGAGTTCCGCTCGGCGCTCTCGACCGCCTCGCGGCGCGCCGCGTCCGGACGCGCACCGAGTGTCGGACCGGTGCCGGCGTGAGTGCACGCGCCGGTGTCGACGGGGTCGCCGCGTTCCGCCGGATCCCGCAGCTGGTTCTCGTCGGGCTGCTGCGCGCCTACCAGCTCGTCATCTCCCCGATGACCGGACCGACGTGCCGGTACTACCCCTCGTGCTCCGCGTACGCGTTGCTCGCCGTGCAGCGGCACGGCGCCCTGCGCGGCAGCTGGCTGGCGGCCCGGCGTCTCGCACGCTGCCACCCCTGGACCCCGGGCGGCGTCGACGACGTCCCGCCCGTGCGGGTCTCCCCGACCTGTGCCGACGGGCACGCGCATGACGAACGAGCGAGGAGCTCTTCCCGATGACGTTCCCCGACAACATCCTGTGGCCGCTCGAGGTCGCGGTGGCCTGGATCATGGTCCAGTTCCACTCGCTGCTCACAGCGGCCGGCCTCGACCCCGAGTCCGGAGCCGCCTGGGCGCTGTCGATCGTCGGCCTCGTGGTCGTCATCCGGATCCTGCTCATCCCGCTGTTCGTCCGCCAGATCAAGGCCTCGCGCGGCATGCAGCTGCTGGCACCGGAGATGCAGGCGATCCAGAAGAAGTACAAGGGGAAGACGGACCCGGCCTCTCGTGAGGCGATGAGCCGCGAGACGATGGAGCTGTACCGCAAGCACGGCACGAACCCGTTCGCGTCCTGCCTGCCGATCCTCGCCCAGTCCCCCATCTTCTTCGCGCTCTTCCGCGTATTGATCTCGTTGCCCGCGCTCGAGGACGGGACGTTCGCCGGTGGGACCCGCGACGCGATCGGACCCCTGACGCAGAACCTGGCCAGGCAGGCCAACGCGGCGACGTTGTTCGGGGCGCCGATCTCCGAGACGTTCTTCACGTCGACCGACCCGCAGGTGCGGATCGTGACGATCGTGCTGATCGTCCTCATGTCGGCGACGACCTTCACGACGCAGCGCCAGCTCACGCAGAAGAACATGCCGGCGTCGGCCCTCCAGGGTCCGATGGCCCAGCAGCAGAAGATGCTGCTCTACGTCCTGCCGCTGATCTTCGCGGTGTCGGGCGTCAACTTCCCCATCGGTGTCCTCATCTACTGGACCACGACGAACCTGTGGTCGATGGGTCAGCAGTTCTACGTCATCCGGCGCAACCCGACTCCCGGCTCGGAGGCGGAGCGAGCCCTGAAGGAGCGCCGCGCGCGCAAGGCGGCGGCGAAGGGCATCGTGCTCGAGGAGCCGAAGCCCGAGATCGACGAGAAGCCGCGTGGCCAGCGTCAGCAGCCCAAGCGCAAGGACCGTGCTCGCCCTGTGAGCGGCACCGTGCCTGCCGAGGCGGGGACGTCGGAGCCGACCGACGAGGTGACCGACACCCCGGCCGACACGCCTACGGACACCCCCACGGGCGCGACCCCGACGGGCCCCGCAGCGGGGACGGCGCGCAAGAAGCCCCGTACCCCTGCCGCGGGTGGTCCGTCGGCGGGTAAGCCGCGCGCGAGCTCGTCGGGCGGGGCGTCGACGACCAAGCCGCGCAACGCCGGGTCGACGGGCACCGGGGGCACGAAGGCGGCTGGGCCGGCGTCGGCTCCGCGAGCCCCGCGTTCCGGGCAGCCGGGCGACGGTGCGCCGCCGGCCACCGGACCGACGACCCCGGGCGCTTCACCGACGAAGCCTCGCAAGCCGCGCACACCGCGGACGCCTCAGAACTGACCTTCGCGGGCCGGGCCCCGTACCGGCTCCCTGTTCTCATCGCACCAGGAGACGTCATGACCGACAGCACCGTGCCCGAGGCCTCCGAGCCGACCGACCTGCGCCGCCTCGAGGAGGAGGGGGAGATCGCCGCCGACTACCTCGAGGAGCTGCTGGACATCGCTGACCTCGACGGCGACATCGACATCGACGTCGACCACGGGCGGGCGGCGGTGGAGATCGTCGCGGAGGCCGGATCGGAGCGCGCACTGCGCAAGCTCGTCGGCACGGACGGCGAGGTCCTCGACGCCCTGCAGGAGCTCACGCGGCTGGCGGTCCAGACCAAGACCGGTGAGCGGAGCCGCCTCATGCTCGACGTCGCGGGGTTCCGGGCCGGCCGCAAGGCGGAGCTCGCCGAGGTCGCGCGCGCGGCCATCGCCGAGGTCCGGAGCTCGGGCGCGTCGGTGGCCCTGGAGCCGATGAACCCGTTCGAGCGCAAGGTCGTGCACGACGTCGTCGCGGAGGCGGGGTTGGCGAGCGACAGCGAGGGTGTGGAGCCCTCGCGGTACGTGGTGGTCCGCCAGGCCTGACGCGTGGTGGAGTCACCCGCGTGTTTCACGTGGAACGGCTGCGCCGGGCGCCCGCTCCACGAACGGTAGGAGGCAGACGTGACCGGATCCTTGGACGACGCCACCTCGCGCATGGAGCGAGTTCACGGTCCCGAGGCTGGTGACGCCGGGTTCGTGGTCTCCGACGCGCTGCTCGACGGAGCGCTCGGTTCCGCGCGAGGCACCGTCGAGGCGTTCCACGATCTCCTCGTCGAGCACGGTGTGACGAGGGGTCTCATCGGTCCGCGTGAGGTGCCTCGGCTGTGGGAGCGCCACCTGCTCAACTCCGCGGCGGTCGCGCAGCTGCTGCCTGCATCCGGGCGGCTGGTGGACGTGGGTACGGGTGCAGGGCTGCCCGGTGTGGTGCTCGCCGCGTTGCGGCCCGACCTGGACGTGGTGCTCCTCGAGCCCATGGAACGTCGGGTCAACTGGTTGAACGAGGTCGTCGACACGCTCGGGTTGGCGCGCACCGAGGTGGTGCGGGGGCGCGCGGAGGATCTGCACGGTCGGCTGTCTGCCCAGGTCGTCACGGCCCGCGCCGTGGCCCCCCTCGACCGGCTCGCCTCGTGGACCCTGCCGCTGCTCGACACAGATGGTGTGCTCCTGGCCATGAAGGGCGAGAACGCGGAAGCGGAGCTGGCGGCTGCGGCGCCGACGATCGACCGTTGGGGTGGGGGCGCCCGAGAGGTGCTGGACGTGGAGTCCGGCGGGGCCAGGACGCGCGTCGTCCGCGTGGTCCGTGAGCGGGCGGTGTCGCCCAGGGCTCGCGCGCGCGGCGCGTCCCGACACTGACGCCGCCGCTGTCCTGACGCTGCAGTTGTCCCTCGCAGCGGGGGCCGAGGGTTGACGTCGCCGCGGCTGCTCGATGGTGTCGGCGACGGTGGCTGCTTGGTGATGTCGGCGAACTGTCGGCGCCCCGGGGTCGACGTCCGGAGGACTGCTGATGCCGCAGTGGGTGCTCGCCGGGCTTCTCGCACACGTTTCACGTGGAACATGCGCTCGGGTCGCCGGCCTCGGATGCGCCGGTGACGGACACGGCTCCGCGCTCAGTGGACTCCCTCGGGTGGGCCGTCGGTTGCCACGCCGCTTCCGTGTTTCACGTGAAACCGGTTCGGCCACCCCGGTGCGTTGCCTCACTTGGTCCGTCGTGGCCTGGGGCCCCGGGACCGCGGCAAGGGTCGTTCACGGGGCGGACGCTTGTCGAACTGGGGAAGCGGTCCGCTCAGATGCCGGCTCCCCGCTCGGACGCGCGGCCCTCGTGTGGGCGGACGTGCGTGCCGCGCGTGCGGTGCGGCGGGCGACGGGGGTCCCGGGGATCTGCGCCACCTGGCCACGTGAACGGGGTGCGCCCGCTGGAGGAATGGGTGATGCGTACGCGACGCATCGCCACGGTGCACTCTCGGGTGTGCCCGATCCAGCTTCCGGCTCGAGTGAGCGCGCACCGAGGCATCTTGAGGCAGGCGTTCATGCGAGCCAGCGTGGCCAAAGCGCGTCCAGCCTCCCGGACGGTGGCGTGGCGGGACACCCTCACCTGTGCCGACTGACGGGCCCCGGCGGCGCCGCGCAGCGTCTTTGCACCGGGCACGCCGAAGTCCGTGGGTGGCGACTGCTGACGTCACGAGTCAGCCGACCCGTTCAGGGCTTGCTGCCAGCGGCCGCCCCGGAAGCCATGCCACTGGGCACGTGGTGGAGGGCTCTGCCGGTCGTTTCGCGTGGAACGTGCGCCAGCCCGCGTGGCTTGTCCGCTCCGGGCTTGATGCGGTGGTGGCCGTGCCTCGTTGCACGTGGAACGTGGGCCATGCGGTGCGGCCTGGTCGTTGAGGGCTCGACGCGGCGGTGACATGCCTCGTTTCACGTGGAACATCCGGCAGGCCGGTGTGGCCCGGTCGTCCGGGGCTGATGGCGTGCCTGCCCGTCGTTCCACCTGGAGCGTGCGCCAGGCCCGTGTGGCCGGGTGCCCACAGGCTTGATGCGGGGGTGACATGCCTCGTTTCACGTGGAACATCCGGCAGGCCGGTGTGGCCCGGTCGT
>CAUQTR010000036.1:0-10217 GCA_963521045.1 uncultured Actinotalea sp. | reverse complement strand
GGCCAGGGCGGCGGGCGGCATCGGCCGCGCGATGTGGAAGCCCTGGATGCGGTCGCAGCCGGCGCGGCGCAGCGCGGCCAGCTGCCCGGCCGTCTCGACGCCCTCGGCCACGACGGACAGGTCGAGCGCACGTGCCATCGCGACGACGGCCGTGATGATCGGGCCGCACTCGCCGTCCTCGCCGATCGCCGCGACGAACGAGCGGTCGACCTTCAGCTCCGACACGGGAAGCAGACGCAGGCGCGCGAGGGAGGAGTGGCCCGTGCCGAAGTCGTCGACGGACAGCTCGACGCCCAACGCGTGCAGCTCGTCGAGCACGGCGGCCGAGCGGGTGTCGTCGGCCATGAAGAGACTCTCGGTGACCTCGAGCGTGAGGAGCTCGGGGGCGAGGCCGGCGTCCGCCAGGGCCTCTTCGACGACGGTCCGGAACCCGCCGGCCTGGAGCTGGCGCACGGAGACGTTGACCGAGATCCCGACGGGTCGGCCCTGCAGCACCGCGAAGGAGGCAGCCTCGTGGCAGGCCGTCCGCAGCACCCACTCGCCGATGCTGACGATGGTCCCGCTCGCCTCGGCGACCGGGATGAAGGCGCTCGGGGCGACCGTGCCCCAGCGCGGGTGGTGCCACCGGGCCAGCGCCTCCAGGCCCACGATCGCGCCCGACCCGGCCTCGACGATGGGCTGGTACTCGAGCGCGAGCTCGCCGCGCGCGACGGCGTGCCGCAGGTGGTTCTCGAGCTGGAGACGCTCGTGCGCCTGGTGCAGCAGGCCCTCCTGGTAGACCCGCAGGGTGCCCTTGCCGGCGGCCTTGGCGGCGTACATGGCGAGGTCGGCGCTGCGCAGGAGCGACCCGGCGTCGGCACCGGCCGCGCCGGTGGTCACCCCGACGCTCGTCGCGGTGCGCAGCGCGAGGCCGAGGACCTGGAAGTCGTGCGCGAACGCGGCGAGGATCTCCTCGCCGAGGGCGACCCCGGCCGCCTCGCCCCCGGTGGGCAGGATGACCGTGAACTCGTCGCCGCCCAGCCGGGTCACGGTGCCGTCCTCGCCGACGATGTCGCCCAGGCGCTGAGCGGCGGCCGTCAGCAGGGCGTCACCGGCCTCGTGCCCGAGCGAGTCGTTGACGACCTTGAAGTCGTCCAGGTCGAGCATGATGACCGCGATGTCCGACCGGTCCACGTCGTCGGCCGTCAGCTCGGCGATCCGCTGCGTGAACAGCGCCCGGTTGCCGAGCCCGGTGAGCGGGTCCTGGAACGCCTGCAGCCGCATCTCCCGCGCGTGCTCGCGCAGCTGCGCCTCGACGGCCTTGCGCTCCGTGATGTCGCGGGAGATGCCCACGAATCCCGAGACGCGCCCGTCGTCGTCGTAGATGACCGAGATCGTCGTGACGATCTGCGTCGTGGAGCCGTCCTTGCGCACGGCGATGCTCTCCAACGTCTCGTGGCCCTCGTGCCCGGCGCCGCCCACGCGTGACAGCCCGGCGCTCAGGCTCTCGCTCGTGCCGTCGGCGATGAGCCGCGCGGCCGACTGCCCCAGGACCTCGTAGGCGGACCACCCGTAGAGCGTCTCGGCGCCGGGGTTCCACGCCGTGATGCGGCCCTCGAGGTCGAGCGCGATGACGGAGTCCTCGATCGAGCCGACGATCGCGGCGTACCGCGCGAGCTCGACGTTCTGGGCCTCGACCCGCTCGAGCAGCGCCTGCTGGGACGAGGTGAGACGGTGCTGCTCGCCGAGGTCGCCGGCCAGGAGCTGGACCCGGACCGTGACGAGCATGAAGGTCAGGCACGCGACGACGACGAGGCCGGTCATGGCCTGGGGCTGGAGCGCGATGAGCACCAGGGGGACCAGTGTGGCGCCGAGCAGCAGGACCGGCCGGGCGTAGCGCGTCGCGGTGGGCGGGCCTGACCGGCCCGACGCGCCGTGCCCGCCCCGCAGCAGGGCCGCCAGACCGGGATGGGCGGCGAGGCCGGCGAGAGCCACGTACGCGACCATCCACGTGACGGTCAGTGGCCCGCCGTACACGAACGTGTCGGTGGCGACCTGGGCGCCGTAGAAGACGTCGCCGGCGAACTCGGCGGCGATCCACAGGAGCAGCAGGGCGCCGGGGACGGTCCGCAGCACCCGGCCCGCCACCGCGAGCCGGGCCGCGAGTGCGAAGAGGACCACGTTCGCGACGGGGTAGCCGAGCGCGACGAGGTGCACGAGGAACGGGGCGTCCGTGCGCAGGCTCGGCTCGATGACCAGCACCCAGACGGCCGCCGATGCGGCGCACGTGAGGATCAGGGAGTCGACGAGGGCGATCCGGCTCTCGGCCTTCCGGTCGCGCGCTCCGCGGCGCAGGACGGTGGCGAGGAAGACGGCGTAGATGCCGAACGCGGCGAAGAAGATCGCGTCGAGAGCCGAGGGGAACGGGATCGGGCTGCTGCCGACGGACCCGGAGACGTACCACGGCACCATCGTGATCGTGTACGCCGTCGCCCCCGCGACCAGGAGCGCGAGCGGTCGGCGCTGGGTCCGGTCCGCTCGGGCGAGGCGCGCGACGAGCATCACCAGCGCCACCACGAACGGGACGAGGAAGGACGCGATCTTGGCGGGGCTGCCGGCCGGCGCGGTGAGGAAGACCACGACGGCAGCGACGCCCAGGAGCAGCACGGGGACGACGGCGGACGTGCGCGGCAGCGACCCTGCGGTCGCTCGGCGCTCGAAGCGCATCAGTCCCCCTGGAGTAGCAACGGCGCCGGACCGCCCTGTCCCGTGTCTATCGGCACCTCGGCCCCGGTGTTGAGCAGCTGCCCTCGGAGCCTGCCGTATCGCTCACGGCGAATACCCCTTGGCAGGTCCTCCGACGTCGTCGTACGGTCGTCGGACACGGGAGAGGAGGTGGTCCAGAAGATGATTTCTCTTCGGACGCGTGAGGTGACTGCCCGCTAGTCGCCCGAGTCGATCGGACGGATTGCCTCCGGTCCCGAGCCGCCGAGCGGCAGCGAGACCCCGGCAGTCACCGCAGCCCGTGGGGGCCGTGCATCGTCCAGCACGGCGCGCCGGTCATCCCGACCGGTAACCCACGGGCTGTCCCGTGCCCGCAGCCCGAACGGACCGGCCCCCCGGGACCGAGGCCCTGCTCGCGTTGCCCGCGCCTCCCGGGTGTCGGCCCACGTGGGCGGGTTCCCGAGCCGGCCACGACAATGGCCCCGTGACGTCGACGCGACCCCGACCGGACCCGGCCCCGTACCGGGTGATGACCGTGTGCACGGGGAACATCTGCCGCTCGCCGATGGCGGAGGTCGTGCTCCGCGCACGGTTCGAGGAGGCGGGCCTCGGCGACGTCGTCGTCGTCGACTCGACCGGGACCAGCGACGAGGAGCACGACCGGCCGATCGACCCGCGCGCCCGCCGCGTCCTGGCCGCACACGGGTACGACGTGCCGCACCACCGTGCGCGGCAGGTCGACGCGGTGGCGCTCGCGGCCCGGGACCTCGTCCTGCCCATGACCGCCGTCCATGCCGCGGCGCTGCGCCGGCTCGCCCGCGACGACGCAGGGCTCACCCGGCGGATCCGCATGTTCCGCAGCTTCGACCCGGCCGCCCCGGCGTCCGGCCCGGAGCACCTGCTGGACGTCGACGACCCCTGGTACGGGGACCAGGCCGGGTTCGAGACCACGCTCGCCGAGGTCGAGGCGGCCGCCGACGGGATCGTCGCGCACGTGCGGGCCGAGCTCGGCCTTCCCGCAGCCGGCGCGCAGGGTCGATGATGCGCTCGACCGGCGTCGACGACGCCGCCGGCCCTCTCGATGGGAGCACATCATGAAGTTCACGATCTCGAAGGACAAGCGCGGGGAGTTCCGCTTCCGCATCGTGGCGACGAACGGGAACGTCCTTGCGAGCAGCGAGGGGTACTCCGCGAAGGCGTCCGCCCTGTCGGCCGTCGAGAGGATCCGGTCGGACGCGGCGGGCGCCGAGGTCGTCGACGAGTCGACGGCGACGTCCTGACGACGGTCGGGCACTTCATGGCGTCGGCCGTCGTTGACCGGTGAGACCGTCCGACCGACCTGAGGGAGCTGCCATGAAGTGCCCGATCGACGGCGTCGACCTGGTGATGTCCGAGCGGCAGGGGGTCGAGATCGACTACTGCCCCACCTGTCGCGGCGTCTGGCTCGACCGCGGTGAGCTCGACAAGATCCTTGACCGGGCGGCGGCAGAGCTGCCCGCGCCGGCGCCGGTGCCCCCGTCCGCTCCGGTGAGCCCCGCGTCCGGTCAGTACCCCCCGGAGCCGTACCGGTCCGAGCCCGTCGCGCCGTCTGCCTACCCCGCGGCGCCGTACGGCTCGTACGACGGCCGCCGGGACGAGCGCCGGGACGACTACCGCGACGACCGCCGAGGCGGGTACGACCCGCGGCGCGACCCGCGCAACCAGCCGTACCGCAAGAAGAAGGAGAGCTGGCTCAGCGACATCCTCGACTTCGGCTGAGACCGCACGCTCGTCGGCGAGGATGGCCGCATGAAGGTGTCGCGCCGCTCGCTCGTCCCGCCGTTCGCCGTCATGGAGGTCCTCGCCGCCGCAAACGCACGGCGGGACGCCGGTGCGTCCGTCGTGAACCTCTGCGCCGGCCAGCCGCTGCACGGTGCGTCGAGCGTCGTCCGTGACCGCGCCGCCGCACTGCTGGCTGTGGGCGACGTCGGGTACACCGAGGCGGTCGGTGTCCCGGCGCTGCGGCAGGCGATCGCCGCGCACTACGGCCGCTGGTACGACGCCGACGTCGACCCGCGGCGGGTGGCGGTCACGACCGGTTCCTCCGGCGGCTTCCTGCTGGCGTTCCTCAGCGCGTTCGACCCGGGTGACCGGGTCGCCGTGGCGCGGCCGGGCTACCCGGCGTACAAGAACATCCTCCGCTCGCTCGGGGTCGAGGTGGTCGAGCTGGCCTGCGGCCCGGCGACGCGCTACCAGCCGACGGTCGAGCAGCTCACCGCCGCCTACTACGAGGGCGGCCTCGACGGCGTGGTGGTCGCCAGCCCGGCGAACCCCACGGGGACGATGCTCGGCCCGGCTGAGCTCGCCACCCTGACCGAGTGGTGCGCCTCCTACGACGTCCGGCTGATCAGCGACGAGATCTACCACGGCATCACCTACGACGGTTCCCGGGGCGCGACGGCCGCGCCCGCGACGGACGCGGGCGCGATCGTCGTGTCCTCGTTCTCGAAGTACTGGGCGATGACGGGCTGGCGGCTCGGCTGGCTGGTGCTGCCGCCAGACCTCGTGGCACCCGTCGACGCGCTCGCGGGCAACGTCGCGCTCTGCCCGCCCGGCCTCGCGCAGCACGCAGCCGTGGCCGCCCTGACGCCGGAGGGCTACGCCGCGGCCGAGGCGGAGGTGGCCGTCTACGCCGCCTCCCGCGCGCGGCTGCTCGAACGGTTGCCAGAGCTCGGCTGGCGCCGGGTCGCACCGCCGGACGGAGCGTTCTACCTCTACGCGGACGTCGCCGCCTCGGGCCTCGACTCGGTGACCTGGTGCGCGCGCCTGCTCGCCGAGGCCGGCGTCGCGCTCACGCCGGGCACGGACTTCGACGGGGTCGACGGCGACGGCTGGATCCGTCTGGCCTTCGCCTCCCCGCCCGACGTCGTCGACGAGGCGGTCGACCGCATCGTCGCGTGGCAGTCGACGCTCGCCCCCTGACCCTGACCCGGCGGACCGACACCGTGACATCCGACGAGTCGGTGAACGCGTACGTCGCCGCATGCCCCAAGATGTCCCGAGCGAAGGGGGCTCGATGAAGGTCTTGATCACCGGCGGCGCCGGGTACATCGGCAGCACGGTGGCGTCCGCGTGCCTCGACCGCGGGTGGACCCCCGTCGTGCTGGACGACTTCAGCACGGGTCGACGCGAGTTCGTCGCGGGCCGCATCGCCTACGAGGGCGACATCGCGGACGCGGCGCTCGTGGAGCGCATCTTCGCGGACCACCCGGACCTCCACGCCGTGGTCCACTGCGCCGCACGGATCGTCGTGCCGGAGTCGGTGACGGACCCGCTCGGGTACTACCGGAACAACGTGTCGAAGAGCATCGACCTCGTCGAGACGCTGGTGCGGGTGGGGTGCGAGCGGCTGGTGTTCAGCTCGTCGGCCGCGATGTACGCCGCCGACGCCTCGCTCGTCGTCGACGAGGACAGCCCGCTCGACCCCCAGAGTCCGTACGCCGCGTCCAAGATGGTGGTCGAGCGCGTCCTGCAGGACGTCGCTGCCGCCCACCCGCTGCGCGTCCTGTCGTTGCGGTACTTCAACCCGGTCGGCGCCGACCCTGCGATGCGGACCGGGCTGCAGATCCCCGAGCCCACCCACGCGCTCGGTCGCCTCGTCTCCGCGCACGAGGCCCGCCGCCCGTTCACCGTGCAGGGCACGGACTGGCCGACGCGCGACGGGTCCACCGTCCGCGACTACGTGCACGTGTGGGACCTCGCCCAGGCGCACGCCCAGGCGCTCGCCCGGTTCGACGACGTCTGCGACGCCGCCTCGCCCGCCACCGCCCTCAACATCGGCTCGGGTACCGGGACCACCGTGCTCGAGCTCGTCCGCGCGTTCGGCGACGTCGTCGGCGCGCCGGTCGAGGTGGTCCACGGACCGCGGCGCGACGGCGACGTCGTGGGGTGCGCGACCGGGAGCGACCGCGCGACGGCCCTGCTCGGCTGGAAGCCCGAGCTCACGCTGCACGACGCCATCGCGCATGCGCTGCAGTGGCAGGCCCTGCGCGGGGAGCGGCTCGGCGACTGACGCGCGGCGCACGCGGACACCACCCACCGCGGCGGCCGGGCGCGGTCTACGCTGGCCCCACAACCGAACACGCTGCTCGAGCTGCGGTGGGAGAGCTCGCGACCCTCGGGTGCGCGACGCCGAAGGAGCAAGGCCCTCCCCGGGAATCTCTCAGGCCCACGTACCGCCGCAGTGAGGCAACTCTGGAAAGCGACCGCGGGTCACCGCGATCCACCGACGGTGCACGCCGGACGGCCCACGGGCCACACCGGTCAAACTCTCAGGTCAGGGCCCCGCGCCCTCGATGACAGAGCGGGGAGGCCCAGCCACCGCCCGGTCCGCCGGGCTCGTCCTCGGAGCCGCCAGCGTGACCCAGACGACCCAGCCCTCGGCCCCGCCGACCGCCGCGCCCACGCCGCGCACCTCGACGCCGACGCCGGCCGCACGCGACTTCGCGGACCGCCACATCGGCCCACGCCCGGCGCACCTCGAGACGATGCTCGCGGCCGTGGGCGCCGAGTCGCTCGACGCGCTCGTGGACGACGCCGTCCCGGCCGAGATCCGCATGACCGGCACGCTCGACCTCCCCGCGGCGCGGACCGAGGCGGAGGTGCTGCGTGACCTGCGTGCGCTCGCCGACCGCAACGAGGTCCTCGTGCCCATGATCGGCCAGGGCTACCACGGCACGGTCACGCCCCCCGTGGTCCGCCGCAACGTCCTCGAGAACCCCGCCTGGTACACGGCGTACACGCCCTACCAGCCGGAGATCAGCCAGGGTCGGCTCGAGGCGCTGCTCAACTTCCAGACCGTGGTCAGCGACCTCACGGCCCTGCCGATCGCCGGGGCGTCGCTCCTCGACGAGGCCACCGCCGTCACGGAGGCCGTGCTCCTCATGCGCCGCGCCGTGAAGGGCCGTCCGGAGGCCGCCGTCGTCGTGGACGCGGACACGCTGCCCCAGACGCTCGAGGTCGTGCGCGGCCGAGCCGAGGCGATCGGCCTCCCGCTGGTGGTCGCCGACCTCACCCACGGCCTGCCCGACGACGTCGCCGACGTCGTGGGCGTGGTCGTGCAGCAGCCGGGCGCGTCCGGGGTGGTCCGGGACCTGCGACCGCTGGTGGAGGAGGCGCACGAGCGCGGCGCCCTCGTCACGGTCGCCGCCGACCTGCTCGCGCTGACCCTCGTCACACCGCCCGGAGAGATCGGGGCCGACGTCGCCGTCGGCTCGGCGCAGCGCTTCGGCGTGCCGATGTTCTACGGCGGCCCGCACGCGGCCTACATCAGCGTCCGCAGCGGACTCGAGCGCACCCTCCCCGGCCGCCTGGTCGGGGTCAGCACGGACGCCGACGGCGCGGTCGCGTACCGCCTCGCGCTCCAGACCCGTGAGCAGCACATCCGCCGGGACAAGGCGACGAGCAACATCTGCACGGCGCAGGCGCTCCTCGCCGTGGTCGCGAGCATGTACGCGACCTACCACGGCCCCGACGGCCTCCGAGCGATCGCGGAGCAGGTCCACGCCCACGCGACCGACCTCGCCACCCGCCTCCGCACCGCCGGCGTGGCCGTCGTCCATGACACGTTCTTCGACACGGTCCGCACGCACGTCCCGGCCCAGGCACCCGCGATCCTCGCCGCGGCCCGCCGCCGAGGCATCAACCTCTGGTCCCCGGACGAGAACACGATCCAGATCACCACCGACGAGCTCACGACCCCGGAACACCTCACCCATGTCCTCACCGCTTTCGCGGAGGTGCGCGACACCGGAGGCCAGGCGACCTCCGAGGCCGGGGCGGCGGCGGGAGTGGCGCAGCCCGTGGTGGGCCTGGCAGGTGCTCGCGACGAAGGAGCGAGCACGGGGAGGGCAAGCGCTCCCGCCGCCGCCCCGGCCGGAGCCGACCACGGCCCGACATCAGCCATCCCCGCCGACCTCCGCCGCACGAGCACCTACCTCGAGCACCCGACGTTCCACCGCTACCGCAGCGAGACGGCGATGATGCGCTACCTCCGCCACCTCGCGGACAAGGACCTCGCGCTCGACCGCACGATGATCCCGCTCGGCTCCTGCACCATGAAGCTCAACGCCGCGGTCGAGATGGAGCCGATCAGCTGGCCCGGCTTCGCCGACCTGCACCCCCTGGCGCCCGCCGACCAGGCGCAGGGCTACGCGGAGCTGATCGCCGAGCTCGAGCGGTGGCTCTCGACCATCACGGGCTACGCCGCCGCGAGCGTGCAGCCGAACGCCGGCTCGCAGGGCGAGCTCGCGGGCCTGCTCGCCATCCGCGAGTACCACCGCTCGCGCGGTCAGGGCGGCCGCACCGTGTGCCTCATCCCGGCGAGCGCGCACGGGACGAACGCCGCGTCGGCCGTGCTGGCCGGCATGCGGGTCGTCGTCGTGAAGACGGCGGCCGACGGCGAGGTGGACCTCGGCGACCTGCGGGCGCGGCTCGAGGAGCACGCCGACGACGTCGCAGCGATCATGATCACCTATCCCTCGACGCACGGGGTCTACGAGGCGCACGTGCGTGAGGTGTGCGACCTGGTGCACGCCGCGGGCGGGCAGGTCTACATCGACGGCGCGAACCTCAACGCGCTCGTCGGCCTCGCACAGCCGGGCGACCTCGGCGGCGACGTCAGCCACCTCAACCTGCACAAGACGTTCTGCATCCCGCACGGGGGAGGCGGCCCCGGCGTCGGGCCGGTGGCGGTCGCGGAGCACCTCGTGCCCTTCCTCCCGGGCCGGGGGGCCACGCGCGTCTCGTCGGCACCGCACGGGTCGGCGGGGATCCTGCCGATCTCGTGGGCGTACGTCGCGCTCATGGGCGCGGACGGGCTGCGCCGTGCGACCGAGGTGGCCGTGCTCGGCGCCAACTACCTCGCCACGCGCCTGCGGGACCACTTCCCGGTGCTCTTCACGGGGCCGGGCGGGCACGTCGCGCACGAGTGCATCCTCGACCTGCGCGCCCTCACCGCCGCGACGGGGGTCACCGCGGAGGACGTGGCCAAGCGCCTGATGGACTACGGCTTCCACGCGCCGACGCTGTCCTTCCCCGTGCCGGGCACGCTCATGGTCGAGCCCACGGAGAGCGAGGACCTCGGCGAGCTCGACCGGTTCGTCGAGGCGATGGTCGCGATCCGCGCGGAGATCGCCGAGGTCGAGGCGGGCACGTGGTCGGCGGCGCAGTCCCCGCTGCGGGGTGCCCCGCACACCGCGGCGAGCGTCGTCGCGGACGCCTGGGACAAGCCCTACAGCCGCGAGACCGCCGCGTTCCCCGTCCCGGCCCTGAGGGCCGGCAAGTACTGGCCACCGGTCCGCCGCATCGACCAGGCTGCTGGTGACCGGAACCTGGTCTGCTCGTGCCCGCCGATCGAGGAGTACGCATGAACCAGCCCGACGCCGACGAGCAGTACCCCGATCGCCTGACCGAGTTCGGCACGCCGCGTCCGACGCCGGCGCAGGCGCCGTCCGCCGACGCCGGCCGGGCCGGGC
>CAUQTR010000035.1:0-10368 GCA_963521045.1 uncultured Actinotalea sp. | reverse complement strand
CACCCGGGCCCGGCGCCCGGCGGGGGACGCCGTCAGCGGGCCCGCGGCGTCACGCGGCTGAGCCGCTCCGTCGCTGACCCGCGCGCCGGTCCGGCTACTCGATGCGCTCGACCGTGACCGGGCCGGCGGGCGGCATGTCGCCCTCGGCCGCGCCGTCGCCGGACCCGGTGGTGACGTCCTCGTCGATGACGTGCACGGCGGCCTCCTCGGCCGTCGCCGCGCTGCCCGCGATCCCCACGTCCTGGGCCGTCGTGCTCTCGGCAGGGGCGCCCGACGCCTCCGACTCGGCGGCCGCGAGGCGTCCGGCGCGGTCGGGCTCGGTGCCCCCCGTGGCGGCCGGCTCGTCCTGGGCCTCCCACACCTCGGGCTCCTCCTGCGCGAGGCGGTCGTCGAGCGACTCGCCGAGCTCCTGCTCCAGGTGCGTCTCGAGCCGGTGGTGCTGGGGCTCGCGCTCGGGCGGGGAGTAGCCCTCGTCGAGGATGCTGTCGACCCCCCGGTCGAGCAGGGTGTCGTCCTGCTGCAGCTGGTTGGTGTCGCCCTCCGCCGCGGACTCCGGGTCGGGCATGGTCGCGCTGGTGTCGCCGTACGTGCTCATGACCCCACCGTCGCACCGCCCCACGGCGCCCGCATCCCCTCGCCGAGATGACGCCTCCCGCCGGCGCGTCCGCGCGGCGCGCCGACGGGGTCGGCATCTCGGCGAGGGGCGGGCGCGGGAATGCGGTGCCGGGGAGCGCGGTCGGCACGGGAGACTGGAGGCATGGGACACCTCGACCTCAGCGACATCGGCTACGTGCTGCCCGACGGCAGGCCGTTGCTGACGGGGGTCGACCTGCGCGTCGGCGAGGGCGCGCGCGTCGCGCTCGTCGGGCCCAACGGGGCGGGCAAGACCACGCTCCTGCGCATCGCCGCCGGCGACGAGGCCCCGCACGCCGGCACCGTCTCGCGCAGCGGTGGCCTCGGCGTCATGCGTCAGCTCGTGGGCCGGATCGCCGACGAGCGGTCGGTCCGGGACCTGCTGGCCTCCCTCGCGCCGGCCGCGGTGCGCGACGCGGCCGCCGAGCTCACCGCCTCCGAGCTCGCGATGATGGAGGTCGACGACACCCCGTCCCAGATGCGGTACGCGCAGGCGCTCGCCGACTGGGCCGACGTCGGCGGGTACGACGCCGAGGTCGGCTGGGACCGCGTGACCGACGCCGTGCTGTCCGTGCCGTTCGACCGCGCGCAGCACCGCGAGGTGCGCACGCTCTCGGGCGGCGAGCAGAAGCGGCTGGTGCTCGAGGCGCTGCTGCGCGGACCCGACGAGGTGCTGCTGCTCGACGAGCCGGACAACTATCTCGACGTGCCCACCAAGCGGTGGCTCGAGCAGGCGCTCGCGGCGTCGGGCAAGACGGTGCTCTTCGTCAGCCACGACCGCGAGCTGCTCGCCCGGACCGCGACGCAGGTCGCGAGCCTCGAGCCGTCGGTCGCCGGCTCGAACATCTGGGTGCACGGGGCCGGGTTCGCCACCTTCGCCGATGCGCGCGCCGAGCGTGTCGCGCGCGCCGAGGAGCTCACGCGGCGCTGGGAGGAGGAGCGCACCAAGCTGCGTGAGCTCGTGCACACGCTGCGCACCAAGGCGGCGTTCAACGACGGGCTCGCGTCGCGGTACCAGGCGGCGCAGACGCGCCTGCGCAAGTTCGAGGACGCCGGCCCGCCGCTGCTCCTGGCCCGCGAGCAGGACGTGCGGGTGCGCCTCGTCGGCGGTCGCACCGCGAAGCGGGCCGTGGTCGCCGAGCGGCTCGAGCTGACGGGCCTCATGCGCCCCTTCGACGTCGAGCTGTGGTTCGGCGAGCGCGTGGCCGTGCTCGGGTCGAACGGGTCCGGCAAGTCGCACTTCCTGCGGCTGCTCGCCGCGGGCGGCAGCGACCCGGACCGCGAGCACGCCCCGGTCCACGACGGCGGGCGCGTCCCGGACCCCGTCGCCCACACCGGGCGGGTGACGCTCGGGTCGCGCGTGCGGCCGGGCTGGTTCGCGCAGAACGACATGCACCCCGAGCTCGCGGACCGCACGCTGCTCGAGATCCTGCACCGCGGCGAGGGCAGCCGGGACGGCATGGGGCGCGAGCCGGCGAGCAAGGCCCTGGACCGCTACGAGCTCGTCGCGGCCGCCGAGCAGCGGTACGGCACGCTCTCGGGCGGGCAGCAGGCCCGGTTCCAGATCCTGCTGCTCGAGCTCGGCGGGGCCACGCTCCTGCTCCTCGACGAGCCGACCGACAACCTCGACCTGCACTCCGCGGAGGCGCTCGAGCGCGGGCTCGCGGCGTTCGAGGGCACGGTCGTGGCCGTGACCCACGACCGGTGGTTCGCGCGCGGCTTCGACCGGTTCCTCGTCTTCGGCGCGGACGGCGAGGTGGTCGAGACGCCCGAGGCGGTCTGGGACTCGGGCCGGGTGCAGCGCGCGCGCTGAGCCCGGTCGGTCAGGCCCGCAGCGCGACCGTGCTCGCCGTGACGGGCGCCGGCAGCTCGGTGCGGCCGCTGAGGTAGGCGTCGACCGACGCTGCCGCTGCCCGGCCCTCGGCGATCGCCCAGACGATGAGCGACTGGCCCCGCCCGGCGTCGCCGGCGACGAACACGCCCGGGACGTGGGTGGCGAAGTCGTCCGTCCGCACGGCCGTGCCGCGACCGGTGAGCGGGAGGCCGAGCTGCTCCAGGAGGGGTCCCGCCTCCACGCCGGTGAAGCCGAGCGCGAGCAGGACGAGCTGCGCACCGAGCTCCGCCTGCGTGCCGGGGACCGGTGTGGGCCGGCCGTCGACCATCTCGACCTCGACGAGCTCGAGTGCGCGCACGCGGCCCGCGTCGTCACCGACGAAGCGCTGGGTGCTCACGGCGTAGACCCGTTCGCCGCCCTCCTCGTGCGCGCTCGTGACCTTGTGCAGCAGGGGGAACGTCGGCCACGGCTGGTTCTCGGGTCGGTCGTGCGGCGGCTGGGGGAGGATCTCCAGCTGCGTGACGGACCGCGCGCCCTGGCGCACGGCGGTGCCGACGCAGTCGGCCCCGGTGTCCCCGCCGCCGATGACGACGACGTCCAGGCCGGTGGCCAGCGGCTGGTCCTCGACCACGTCGCCCACGGCGACGCGGTTCGCCGGGGTGAGGAAGTCCATCGCGGGCAGGATGCCCTCGAGCTCGCGACCGGGCACCGGCAGGTCGCGCGGCACGGTGGAGCCCGTCGCGATCAGGACGGCGTCGAAGGACGAGAGGAGCTCGGGGCCGCTGAGGTCACGGCCGACCTCCACGCCGGTGCGGAACCGGGTCCCCTCGGCCGTCATCTGCGCGACGCGCCGGTCCACGTGCCGCTTCTCCATCTTGAACTCGGGGATCCCGTAGCGCAGCAGCCCACCGACCCGGTCCGCGCGCTCGAGCACCACGACGGTGTGCCCGGCCCGGGTGAGCTGCTGGGCGGCGGCGAGGCCCGCGGGCCCGGAGCCGACGACGGCGACCGTGTGGTCCGTCAGGCGGGCGGGCACCTGCGGCTGCACCAGCCCGCGGTCGAAGGCCTCGTCGGCGATGGTCAGCTCGACGTTCTTGATCGTCACCGGCTCCTGGTTGATGCCCAGGACGCAGCCGGCCTCGCACGGTGCCGGGCACAGACGACCCGTGAAGTCGGGGAAGTTGTTCGTCGCGTGGAGCCGCTCCGAGGCCTCCGCCCAGTTCCCGCGGAACACCAGGTCGTTCCACTCCGGCACCAGGTTCCCCAGCGGGCAGGCGTGGTGGCAGAACGGGACGCCGCAGTCCATGCAGCGGCCCGCCTGGCGGTGGAGGACCGCGAGGTCGTCCGGGTGCCCGGCGCGGTGCTCGTGCACCTCGCGCCAGTCCAGGATCCGCACCTCGACGGGGCGGCTCGCGGGGAGCTCGCGCCGGCGGGTTCGCAGGAAGCCGCGGGGATCGGCCACGGGGGCACCTCCGAGGGTGTGGGTCGGCGCCCCAGGCTAGGGGTGCGACCACCACGGCGGGCGGCCCGAACGTCCCCCGGACGGACGCCGAGCCGTGCGGCTCACAGGAGCAGGCCGACGGCGACCGCCACCATCACGACCGCGACGAGCACGTCCAGCACCTGCCAGGCCCGCGGGCGGGCGAAGAGCGGTCGCAGCGTGCGCGCACCGAAGCCGAGCGCCGTGAACCAGAGCACGCTCCCGGCCGCGGCGCCCGCGGCGAACTGCCACCGCCCGTCGGGTCCGTGCTGGTTGGCGATCGACCCGAGCAGGACGACGGTGTCGAGGTAGACGTGCGGGTTGAGGAAGGTCAGCGCCAGGGCGGTCAGCAGGACGCCACGGTGGCCCACCGGTGCGGCGGTCGCCGGGTCGAGGCGTTCGGGCCGGCGCGCCCGCAGCGCCGCCTGCACCGCGAGGACGAGCAGGAACGCGGCCCCGCCCCAGCGTGCGACGGCCAGCAGCGCCGGGTTCCCCGTGACCAGCGCCCCGAGCCCCGCCACCCCGGCGCCGACCAGCGCCGCGTCCGCGAGCGCGCAGACCGCGACGACGGTCAGCACGTGCTCACGCCGGATGCCCTGGCGCAGGACGAAGGCGTTCTGCGCGCCGATGGCGACGATGAGGGAGAGCCCGGTGAGCAGTCCGGTGAGTGCGGTCACGACGACGACGCTAGGTGGCCGGGTCCGTGAAGCCCAGCGCATGTTTCTACCGAACCCTTAGCATCACTTCATGAGGCTCGACGGCGCGCAGCTCGCAGCGCTCGCCGCCGTGGTCGAGCTCGGGAGCTTCGAGGCGGCAGCGCGGGCGCTGCACGTCACCCCGTCCGCGGTGAGCCAGCGCGTCAAGGCGCTCGAGCGGCGGTGCGGCCAGGTCCTCGTACGTCGGGCACGCCCGTGCCGCGCGACGGCGGCGGGCCAGGCGCTCGTCCGGCTCGCCGGCCAGGTGTCGCTGCTCGAGACGGAGGCGCTGCGCACCGTCGACCCCGCGACCGCGGGGACGGTCACGCTCGCCGTCGCGGTCAACGCCGACTCCCTGTCCACGTGGTTCCCGGCCGCTCTCGCGGACCTGCCGGACGGCGTCGTGGTCGACCTGAGGCGCGAGGACCAGGACCACTCGGCCGGGCTGCTGCGCGACGGGGACGTCATGGCGGCGGTCACCGCGGACGGGCGTGCCGTCCAGGGCTGCCGGTCGGTGCCGCTGGGCGCGATGCGCTACGTCGCGGTCGCCTCGCCCGAGCACGCGGAGCGGTGGTGGGGGACGGGTGCGGGCCCGCGGGCCGGCCGGCCGGGGTTCGACGTCGGGCGCCTCGCGGCGGCCCCGATGGTCTCCTTCAACCGCAAGGACGGCCTCCAGGCCCGGTTCCTGCGCGAGGTGGCCGGCCGGCGTGTCAGCCCGCCCGAGCACCTGGTCCCGTCGAACGCGGCGTTCGTCGCCGTGGTCCGGGCCGGCCTCGGGTGGGGCATGGTGCCGAGCTCCGCGGCCCACGACGACCTGCGGGCGGGCCGCCTGGTCGAGCTCGTGCCCGGGCGGCACCTCGACGTGCCCCTGCACTGGCAGCACTGGCGTCTCGACGCGCCCGCTCTGGGCGACCTCACCGACCGGGTGGTCGAGGCCGCGCGGCGTGAGCTGCACGCCGCCTGAGCCGTTTTGCCCGCGGGCCGTGCGGCGGGTACTCTGGGATGTCGTTGTGCGTCCCGTGTGGCGCGCCCGTGGTGGTGTGACCTCGTGTGGACCGGCGCTCCCGGGTCCCGCAGTCTCCTCCCGGGCGTCCGGGGACGCCGACGACCACCATCGGTGCCCCGGCACGACGTCGGGGCGCGATGCACCTCATTCAGCTACAGGAAACGAAGGCTACGACCGTGCGCACGTACACCCCGAAGCCCGGCGACGTCGAGCGGACCTGGCACGTCATCGACGCGAACGACGTCGTGCTCGGCCGGCTCGCGTCCCAGGTCGCCGTCCTGCTCCGCGGGAAGCACAAGGCCACGTTCGCGCCGCACGTCGACGGTGGTGACTTCGTCATCGTCATCAACGCCGACAAGGTCGCCCTCACCGGCAACAAGCGCGAGCAGAAGCTCGCCTACCGCCACTCCGGCTACCCGGGCGGTCTGCGCGCGACGCCGATCGGCGAGCTGCTCGAGAAGAAGCCCGAGCGCGTCATCGAGAAGGCCGTGCGCGGCATGCTCCCCAAGACGTCGCTGTCCCGCGCCCAGCTGAGCAAGCTCAAGGTCTACGCCGGCCCCGAGCACCCGCACTCCGCGCAGCAGCCGAAGCCCTTCGACATCACCCAGGTCTCGCAGCAGGCCTGAGGCCGCTGACGACCCCCACCCAGAACTGAGGACACCCGTGGCCGACACCACCGTCGACATCGAGGGCGACGAGACGCCCAGCAGCTACACCTCCGAGACCACCGCGCCCACGGGCCGCGGCCAGAGCCTCACGGCTCCCGCCCAGGCCCTCGGCCGCCGCAAGGAGGCCGTGGCCCGCGTCCGGCTCGTCCCGGGCACGGGTGTGTGGAAGATCAACGGGCGCACGCTCGAGGACTACTTCCCGAACAAGGTGCACCAGCAGCTCGTCAGCAGCCCGCTCACGCTCGTGGACGTCGAGGGTCGCTTCGACGTCGTCGCGCGCATCGTCGGTGGCGGTGTCTCCGGCCAGGCGGGCGCGCTGCGCCTCGGCATCGCCCGCGCGCTCAACGAGATCGACGCGGAGCACAACCGTCCGGCCCTGAAGAAGGCCGGCTTCCTCACCCGCGACGCCCGCGTGGTCGAGCGCAAGAAGGCGGGCCTCAAGAAGGCCCGCAAGGCGCCCCAGTACTCCAAGCGCTGACAGAGCGTTCCGCCGACGGCCCCGATGGTCACCATCGGGGCCGTCGGTCGTGACAGGGGTGGGTGCCGCGGCCGACGCACCCCGTGGCGGGTCCGTGGCCCGAGCGCCCGGTGGCTGTGGGACAGTCGGTGCGACGAGGAGGTCTGATGGGTCGGTTGTTCGGTACCGATGGTGTGCGCGGGGTCGCCAACCGGGACGTGACGGCGGAGCTCGCCCTCGACGTCTCCGTCGCCGCGGCGCACGTGCTCGGCTCGACCGGGGCGTTCGAGGGTCATCGACCCCGTGCCGTGATCGGCCGTGACCCACGGGCGTCGGGGGAGTTCCTGTCCGCTGCCGTGGCCGCCGGCCTGGCCAGCGCGGGCGTCGACGTCGTGAACGTCGGGGTGCTGCCCACCCCGGCCGTGGCCCATCTCACCGGCGCCCTCGGCGTGGACCTGGGCGTCATGCTCTCCGCGTCGCACAACCCCATGCCGGACAACGGGATCAAGTTCTTCGCCCGCGGCGGCCAGAAGCTGCCCGACGACGTCGAGGACGCGATCGAGCGGCGCATGCGCGAGCACTGGGAGCGGCCGGTCGGCGCGGCCGTCGGCCGCATCACCATGGACGGCGGCAGCGGCGCGATCTACGTCGACCACCTCGTGTCGACGCTGCCCGGCGGTGAGGACTCGCTCGCCGGCCTGCGGATCGCGGTCGACTGCGCGAACGGCGCCGCCAGCGAGGTCGGACCGGCCGCACTGCGCGCCGCCGGGGCCGACGTCGTCGTCATCAACGCGTCGCCCGACGGGCGCAACATCAACGAGAAGTGCGGCTCGACGCACCCCGAGCAGCTCCAGGCCGCGGTCGTGGCGGCCGGGGCGGATCTCGGCGTCGCGTTCGACGGCGACGCGGACCGCTGCCTCGCCGTCGACCACGAGGGCGCGCTCGTCGACGGGGACCAGATCATGGGCATCCTCGCGGTCGCGCTCCGCGAGCGCGGCGAGCTCGTCGAGGACACCCTCGTCATCACCGTGATGAGCAACCTCGGGCTCCAGCTCGCGATGACCGAGGCCGGGATCCGGACGGTGCAGACCGGCGTCGGTGACCGCTACGTGCTCGAGGCCATGCGCAACGGCGGGTACAACCTCGGCGGGGAGCAGTCCGGTCACCTGATCATGGCCGCCCACGCCACCACCGGTGACGGCACCCTGACGGCGCTGCACCTGGCGGCACGCGTCGCGGCGACCGGCCGGTCCCTGGCGGAGCTGGCCTCGACCGTCCGCCGCCTGCCGCAGGTGCTCGTCAACGTCACCGGTGTCGACCGGACCCGGGCGTCGACCGACGACGGCGTCCTCGCCGCGGTCCGGCGCTCGGAGGAGGAGCTCGGCGCGTCGGGCCGGGTGCTGCTGCGCCCCTCGGGCACCGAACCGGTCGTGCGCGTCATGGTCGAGGCCGCCCACCAGGACCACGCGGACCGGGTGGCCCACAGCCTCGCCGACGTCGTGCGGGAGCGACTCGCGCTGTGACTACCGCGGCCGGCGGGCGGGGCCCGGCGTCCGAGGACGTCGGCGCGGGTCGGCCGAGGCCTGACGTCGGGCTGCGCGAGCAGGTGGAGCGCCTGCTCGAGCTCCCGCTGCCGCTGCCCATCGTGCAGGCCGGGCACCCCGTGCTGCGCCGCGTGGCGGAGCCCTACGACGGAGAGCTCGACGGCGATCTCCTCGCGCGCCTCGTCGGGGCGATGCGGCTGACGATGCACGCCGCGCCCGGGGTGGGTCTCGCGGCCCCGCAGATCGGGCTCGGTCTCGCGCTCGCCGTCGTCGAGGACCGGTGGGATGCCGACCCCGAGAGCGCGCGCGTGCGCGAGCGCACGCCGGTGCCGTTCCGGGTCCTGGTGAACCCTGCCTACGAGCCGGTGGGGGCCGATCGGGTCGCCTTCTACGAAGGCTGCCTCAGCGTGCAGGGCTGGCAGGCCGTCGTACCACGGTGGCGGTCGGTGCGGCTGACCGGCTCCGACGAGCGCGGTGCGGCGCTCGACGAGGTCCTGAACGGGTGGCCCGCGCGCATCGTGCAGCACGAGACGGACCACCTCGCGGGACGCCTCTACGTCGACGTCGCCGAGATGCGCTCGCTCGTCTCGCCCGCGGAGTCGCTCCGCTGGGCGGGCGACCTCACGCCCCGGCGTGCCGCCGCGGAGCTCGGCTTCCCGCTGACCTGAGACCTACGTGCCGGGCGGGGTTCCCCGTCGGGCTGAGCTCGGGGCTGAGCGCACCGGCCCGGCTCATCCGTCCGGGGGACGCGAGCCGCGCGCGGGTCGACCATGCTCAAGGGACCGGTCCCGTGCCGGACTCCGAAGGCCCTGAGCCCGGTCAGGGGGCACCCAGGGGCGGGTCGGGGGATCACCCCATGTCGCCCGCCGTGCACGGTCCCCTACCGTTGTCGCAGCACCGCACCGGTGCCGACCCGAACCGCTGGAGCTGATCACGTGCTGGAAGGCCTGGAGGCGTGGGTCGTCGCGATGGCGGCGACCCCATGGGTCTTCGTCGCGCTCTACCTCTTCGCGACCATCGACGGGTTCTTCCCGCCGATCCCGAGCGAGTCGGTCGTCATCGCCCTGGCCGCCGCGTCGGTGGCGGAGGGGTCGCCGAACTTCTGGGTCCTGGGCGCGGTCGCGGCAGCGGGCGCCTTCACGGGTGACCAGATCGCGTACTCGCTGGGCCGCCGACTACCCCTGCACGACATGAGGATGATGCAGGGGCGGCGGCAGAAGCGGGCGCTCGCGTGGGCGGACAAGGCGCTCGCCGACCGGGGTGCGGCCTTCATCATCGCGGCCCGGTACGTGCCCGTCGGGCGGGTCGCCGTGAACATGACCGCGGGTGCGGTCGGGTTCTCTCGGGTGCGGTTCACGGTGCTCGCGGCGATCGCCGCGGTCTCGTGGTCCGTCTACTCCGTCGCGCTCGGGATCGGTGCGGGCGTGGTGCTCGGGGAGAACACCCTCCTCGCGGTGGTCGTCGGGGTCGCGGGAGGGCTCGCGCTCGGGCTGATCATCGACCCGGTGATCCAGTGGTTCATCCGGCGGCGCCTGGGGCGACCTGAGCGTCCGGCCGCCGCGGGCGACGGACGGGCCGACGCCGGGCGACCCGCCGGACGGGCTCCCGGGCCGGCCGACGAGCCGTCCGCCGAGCGACCCGTCGAGCAGCCCGCAGGCCTAGCCCGGAACGCCGCACCGTGAGGGTGCGTCCGAGCCCGTCACGCTGCCTCCGCATGGTGGTCATGGACGATCTGTCCTAGTTTGGGCGGGTCGCGACGTCCAGGTCGCGGCCCCCTGGCTGGGAGGTCCGATGCGCTCCGTCGCGAGACTCGTGTGCGCGACCGCGGTGTGCGGGGTGACCGTGCTGTCCGGCACGACTGCGTCGGCGCTCGGAGTCCGGGACCTGCTCGCCGAGGTCTCCGTCACCTCGGCCGTGCCGGGCGCGCTGCCGTCCCCGCCCGACGACCTCGGCGCCGTGCTCCGGCTCGTGCCCCTTCCCCTGCCGCCCCTCCCGGACGTCCCCCTGCCGCCGCTGCCCGACGTGCCCCTCCCGCCGCTGCCGCCCGATCC
>CAUQTR010000034.1:0-10428 GCA_963521045.1 uncultured Actinotalea sp. | reverse complement strand
CGAGCGAGGGGCGGCCCTGGCTGCTGCGCCGCAGCACCGCGCGCAGCCGCGAGATGAGCTCGCCGTGGTCGAACGGCTTGTTGAGGTAGTCGTCGGCGCCGTCGTCCAGGGCCCGTGCGCGCTCGCCCGCCTCCCCCACGGAGGTGAGCAGCAGCACCGGCACCGTGCGCCCCTCGGCGCGCAGCGTCCGGAGCACCGTGCGGCCGTCGGCGCGGGGCATGACGACGTCGAGCACGACGATGTCGGGTTCGCCGGCGCGCACCGTCTCGAGCGCGGCCGCGCCGTCGTGGACCACGGTGACCTCGAACCCCTCCCGCCCGAGGATCGGCGCGAGAGCGTCCGTGATGGCGACGTCGTCGTCGACCAGGAGGAGCCTCGTGGCACGTGGCGGCACGGGCCGATCCTAGACAGACCGGACGTGCGCGCGGCCGGCACCCGGCGGTCGGGCGCGAGGGCCCGGCGCGCGGGGGCCGCCCGGTCGACGTAGCGTCGGGCCGAGCCCACGACCGATGCCGAGGTGCCCCATGCCGACCGACCCCACGCCGTCCGCCAGCCCCACGTCCGCACCCCCGTCGGGCGCCGCCCCGCTGATCCTCGTGCTGCACGGCGCGCGCGGCGACCTCGCCCGCCGGCTCGTCCTGCCCTCGCTCGCGACGCTCCATCAGCGCGGGCTGCTGCCCGACCGCTGGGCGCTGCTGGGCACCGGCCGCGGGAAGATCAGCCGCGAGGAGTTCGTCGAGCACGTGCGCGGCTCGCTCGAGGAGTTCGGCCACGAGGGCACGACGGCCGACGACGTCGAGGCCCTCACGCGGCACTCGCGGTTCACGGACGAGGTGCGGGCCGACGACGGCGGCGGCCTGCCCGAGGCGCTCGACGAGGTGCGTCGCGAGCTCACGGAGACCGAGCGGCTCGCGGAGGGCGACGCCGAGCCGGCGCAGGCGGAGATCGGGCCGCAGGACGTCGTCGTCGTGCACTACTTCGCGATCCCGCCGCAGGCGTTCGAGCCCCTGACCGAGGCGATCGGGGCGCAGGGCCTGAACGTCGGGCCGGACGGACGCCGCGAGACCGTGCGGTTCGTCTACGAGAAGCCGTACGGCACGTCGCCCGAGAGCTTCCGCGCGCTGGACGCCGTCGTGCACCGCGTGCTCGACGAGGAGCAGGTCTTCCGGATCGACCACTTCCTCGGCAAGGAGGCCGTGCAGAACCTGCACGTCATGCGGTTCGCCAACGAGCTGTTCTCGAGCGTGTGGGATCGCCACCACGTCGAGCAGGTGCAGATCGACGTGCCCGAGACGCTCGACGTCGCGCAGCGCGCGGAGTTCTACGACGCGACCGGCGCGGCGCTCGACATGGTGGTCAGCCACCTGTTCCAGGTCGCGGGCCAGGTCGCGATGGAGCCGCCGCGGCACCTCGCGGTGACGGACCTCGTGCGGGCGCGCGAGGAGGCGATCGCGGACTTCCGGCCGCTCGACCCGGAGAACGACGTCGTGCTCGGGCAGTTCGAGGGGTACCGGGACATCGAGGGCGTCGCGGACGACTCGACGACGGACACGTTCGTCGCCGCCCGGCTGTGGATCGACAACGAGCGGTGGCGCGACGTGCCGTTCCTGCTGCGCACGGGCAAGCGGATGGCCGCGTCGGCCCAGCGCGTGACGCTCGTGCTGCGGCGGGACCCGGCGCACCTCTTCGGTGACGTGGTCCCGCCGAGCTCGATCAGCCTCTCGCTCGCCGGTGACGGCTCCATCGAGCTGACGACCGCCGTCAAGATGCCGGGACCGGACCTCGACCTCGCGCAGGGCACCGCGAAGCTGGCTCTCGACGACGTCAAGCCCGGCGAGCCCCTGCCGGCTTACGCGTCGCTGCTGCACGACGTGCTCGAGGGTGACCGCACGCTCTTCACGACGCCGCTCGGCCTCGAGGCGGCGTGGACGGCCTTCGAGCCGCTGCTGGGCGACCGGCGTCCGGCGCCGCAGCCCTACGCGCCCGGCTCGTGGGGACCGGCCGCCGCGGCGGAGCTCGCGGGTCCGCACGGCTGGGTGCTCGACGACCCGCCCGAGGTCTCCGCCGAGGCCGCCACCGGGTGATCTCGCACGTCGCGTCACACCACTGCGCGACGGTTCCGCCGCTGCGCGACTGCGCCGCCCGGTAGGGTTTCGGCGAACCGCACGGCACCAGGGGGGACGGGCAGCGACGCATGGTCATCTTCATCGTCATCGGTGCGCTCGGGCTGCTCCTGCTGCTCGTGGCGCTCCCGCTCGGCGACATCTTCGAGATCGGCGACGGCGCCCTCTCCGGCACCTCGCTCGGCGCCGGTGCGCTCGGGTTCGGTGCGATCGGCGCGATCGTCACCGCGAACGGGCTGCCCACGGTGTGGGCCTACGTCGCCTCGGCCGTCGTCGCGGTGCTCACGGTCCTCGGCATGCAGCGCCTCGTGTCCCGGCTCAAGGCCACCGAGGACGGGCAGCCGCGCACGCTCACGGGTGTGCAGGGCGTCGTCACGTCGCCGCTCGCCCCCGGCCGCAGCGGCGAGGTCAGCCTGGACGACGCCCGCGAGCTCGAGCGGCGCCTCGCCTGGTCGGACGTCGAGATCCGCGAGGGCACCCGCGTCGTCGTCGTCGAGCAGTCCGGGAGCCGCGTCAAGGTGGCCCCGGTCGCCGCGTCCGGCCCGACCGACTGACCCCGCACAGAACCCGCACTGACCCAGCACTCACCCCGCCCCACCCGCATCGGAGCCGTCGTGACCCCGTTCCCGTTCACCGCCGACATCGTCACCGTCATCGGCGTCGCAGCCCTCGTGCTCGCCGTGGTGGCGCTCGTCGCGTTCATCGCCAAGCGCATCCGGCGGGTCCCTCCGAACGAGGCGCTGATCATCGTCGGCCGGGGCGCCGGCAAGGCCGCGGCCGCGGAGTCGGGCCAGCGCGTCGTCGTCGGCGGGCGGGTGTTCGTGTGGCCGGTGCTCCAGCAGGGCTTCCCGATCTCGCTCGAGCAGCGTCAGATCGGCATCACGGTCGAGGGCGTCGACAAGAACCGCATCAAGATCGCCATCAAGGCGTCCATCAACTTCAAGGTGCGCGGTGACGAGGAGGGCGTGCGGCGGGCGGCCCAGCGCTTCCTGTCCCAGCAGGGCACCCTCACGGAGATCATCAAGGAGTCCCTCGAGGGCTCGCTCCGCTCGATCGTGGGCGACATGACGATCGAGCAGATCATCTCCGACCGCAAGGGCCTCTCGGACCGCGTCGTCGAGTCGACCAAGATCGACCTCGCCGAGCAGGGCCTGCAGGTCGACCTGCTCAACATCTCCGACATCTCGACCCCCGGCTCGGACTACCTCGCCAACCTCGGCCGCGCCGAGAACGCCCGCGCGCGCCAGGTGGCCGAGGTCTCCGAGGCCGAGGCCCGCCGGGCCGCCGAGTTCGCCGTGATCGAGGCGGCCGAGCAGATCGCCGAGCGGCAGAAGGCGCTCGACCTCAAGAAGGCCGCGATCAAGGCGGAGACGGACCGGGCGAACGCCGAGGCGGACGCGTCCGGCCAGCTCGCCCGCGCCCAGCAGGACAAGGTCGTCGCCATGCAGCAGCGCGAGGCGCTCGCCGAGCAGGCGCGGGTGACCGAGGAGCAGCTCGACATCGACGTCCGCAAGCCCGCCGAGGCCCAGGCGTACGCCGCCGTCCAGCGCGCGACCGCCGAGCGTGACGCCGCGAACGCCGCGACCGAGGCCGACGCGTTCAAGCGGACCACGATCGCGCAGGCCAACAAGACGGCCGCGATCCAGGACGCCGAGGCGAACGCCGAGGCCGTCCGGCGCGCCGGCGAGGCCGAGCGTGACCGTCAGGTGGCACTCGCCGAGGGTGTGCGCGCCGAGGGCGAGTCCCGCGCCACCGCGATCGAGGCCGTCGGCCGCGCCGAGGCCGTCGCGACCGACGCCAAGGCCGAGGCGCTGAAGAAGTACGGCGAGGCCGCGCTGGCGCAGGAGGTCATCTCGCGTCTGCCCGAGATCGTGCGCGCGGCCGCCGAGCCGATCGGCAGCATCGGCCAGATGACGGTCATCTCGACCGACGGCGCGTCGGCCATCACGAAGAACGTTGCGTCCGTGCTCGGGGAGGGCCAGGAGATCGTGCGCCAGCTCACGGGCCTCGACCTCTCGGGGCTCATCTCCTCCGTGGCCGGCGGCCGCGCGGCGGGCACCGGGAGCGACGGCGCGACGTTCCGCGCGGGTGGGACCCCGCCGCCCCCGCCCGCGTGAGCCCCGGCCTGCTCTCGCGGCTGTTCGGTGGTCGGCGGGAGCGGGCCACCGCGACGCCGGTCGACCTCGACGCGCTGGTCGACCTCTGGGCGCTGCTCGCGCCGATGGAGGGCCGGATCACGCCCGAGTCGCTCGCCGCGATGCGCGCCCGGGGGGTGGCGTTCGACGACGCCCGCCTCGTCCGTGCCGATCAGCAGCTCTCGCTCGCGATGAGCGTGATGGACACCGAGGAGCACGCGCGTCACCTCGGGCAGGACGCGTGGACGGGCATGGGCGAGCCCTTCGGCCGGCGGCGCTTCGTCCGCGCGCTGCACACCGCCGTCGTCGCCGGCCCGGTCGCGGTGGCCCGCGTGCGGGACCGACCCGAGGCGCTCGTCGAGTACGACACCGCGCCGGTGCCGCCCGTCCGGGTTGACGACGGCTCCCTGTCTCGTCACATCGAGGCGCTGCTGATCGACCGGGACGGGCCCGACGGCGAGCTCTCGCGCGGGGCGAGCGTGCTGCAGGACTTCGACACGCACAGCGAGAAGCGGATCGCGTGGCCCAGCGTCTACGCCTGGGAGGTCGCCGAGAACTGGGACCACGACTTCGCGACCCTCGACCCCGAGGGTGCGTGGCTGGACCTCTGGGCCGACCTGACGGACCGCGACACGGTGCCGGTGGACGCCCCCGGCCTCGGACTCGCCGAGCGCTACCCGTGGTTCGAGCCGACGGGCGACGCCGCGGCGCGGATCATGGCCGAGCTCGACCTGCGCCTGCCCCGCCGGATCGGCACCGTGCCCCTCGACGGTGTGCGCGTGCGCCTGGTCCGGTCGGGCACGGCGGAGGCCGACGAGCTGGCGGCGACCGACGCGGGCACCGCGTCCGAGCCGTCCTTCGGCAGCCTGCCCGTGGTCGCCGTCGTGCCCGGGCACGAGGCGGACGCCGTCCCCGTGACGGGGCGGACGGACGCCCTGGTGCGGTGGGCGTCGACCGCGCTCGCCGCCCACCCCGTGGTGCACCCGGAGACCCGGGCCGTGCTCGAGCGTCTCGCGCGCTGACGTCAGGCCCGGCTCACCAGGCGACGGCGTGGTGCAGCCGCAGGGCCACCGACGTCCCGCCGACCTCCTCGAGGAGAGCACGCGGTCCGACGAGGACGAGCAGCGCCCCGGCGCGGGACAGGCCGAGGTAGAGCAGCTCCCTGGCCTCCTCCACGTCACGGAAGCCGTTGACGGCCAGCACGACGACCTGGCGCTCGAGTCCCGTGAGGTCGAGGACGTGACCGGAGAAGACCTCGTCGTCGTCGAGGAACGCGTCCCAGTGGTGCGGCCGGCCGCCGAGGTCGACGGGGCCACCCTGCTCCGGTCGGCGGTCCTGCGTGGTCAGGAGGGCGATCTGCCCGGGGCGCCACCCCTCCTCGAGCAACGCCTCCACCGCGTCGCCGGCGAGCTCGACCGCGTGCTCGACCGGCGCCTCGACGAGGCGCACCGGCTCCCCGGGCAGCCCGCGCGAGCGCGGCTCCTCGCTCGAGAGCCCGCCGAAGAGCTGGGCGATGCGCCTGGTGCTGCGCAGGTTCTCGTGCAGCGGGAACGGGGGCAGGTCGACGGGCACGTGCCCCGGGCGCGCGAGGACGCGCTGGGCGGCGTCCATGAACGCGTAGAGGCCGCCGACCGGTCCGTCCCCTCGGGTGCCGCCGTCGCGCAGGCAGGCCAGGAGGGCGGGCCACCACGGCGCGCCGAAGCTCTGCGCCTCGTCGACCACGACGGAGTCGAACAGCGCCGTCCGGTTGCGGGTGGCGGCGAGCTCGCCGAGGCGCAGCGGCAGGCGCTGCTCCCAGTAGTCCGTGCCGTCGCCCGCGACGGGATCCACCCCCCAGCGCAGCGGCAGCTCGTGGAGCGGCCCGACGAACGCCGGCCGCTCCCGTCCCGGCCACTCCTGCGTCACGCGCTCCAGGTACCGCGCGAGCCCACGGCTGGAGCAGACGAGGGCGACGCGCTCACCTGCGCGGGCCAGCCGACGGGTCTGCTGGAGCGCGAGCCAGGTCTTGCCGCTGCCCGCGCCCCCGACGACGCGCACGCGACGCTGGGAGGCGAGCAGCTCGAGGACCCTCGTCTGGTCGTGGGTCATCCGCTCGACCCGCTGATCGTGCTCCGCGGCCGCGACGAGGTGGTCCTGCTGGCTCGGCAGGGCACCGGCGAGCGTGGCGACGAGGCTCTCGATGCCGGCTGCGGTCAACGGCTGCTGGCCGCGACCCAGCTCCTCGATGGCGCGGCGCACGCGCAGGCCCAGGCCCACGAGGTCACGCGAGTCGACGAGCATCTGCCGGGGGCAGTCCGGGGCGTCCGCGTCGGGCGGCACGTCGACGTGCGGCAGCGCGACCAGGTGCACGGCACGCGCGCGCGCCGCCGGGCTGCGGTGCTGCGCGAGGTACCGGTGCAGCATGTGCCGGGCGTCCTGGGCCTGGCGCACCGGGTCGATGCGGTGCGCGTCGTCGGGCGGCCCCTGCCACCAGCCTCCCTCGTCCCGGACGACGCGGCCGCCCTCGACCTCGATCACGGCCAGGCCGAGCCCGGGCCACGCGACGAGGAGGTCGACCGTGCGCTCACGCTCGCCGAGCTGGAGCGGGATGCGGTGGAAGAGCGCGGCGTCGTCGGGCAGCTGGTCGCGCAGCTCCTCCCAGACCCGACGCTCGGCCCGGTCGGCGTCGTCGAAGTCCGGCTCCGTCGGGAAGAGGCGTGGCACAGGTCTGCTTTCGGCGGGTTGGTCGGAGCGCTTGAGGGACGGCGTGCACCGAGGATGCCAGGTCCGGGCCTCTGCTGTTGCGGGCTGCGGCACGGGCCCGTAGGCATGGGGGACCCCCGGACCCGGGGGCCACGAGCGTGGAGGGCCTGATGGACATCAACGACATGGTCGGCAAGGCGCGCAAGGCGCTCGACGGCCACGAGGACAAGGCGCAGGACGCGCTCGACGCGGCGGCGCGTCAGCTCAAGGCGCGCACCGACACGCCCACGGATGCGCGGATCGACCAGGTGGTCGACAAGGCCAAGGAGGTCCTCGAGCAGGAGAAGAAGCGGTGACGCCAGGCGACGACGGCCCGGCGCCGGACCACCTGCCGCCCGACGGTGTCGACCAGGCGACGGTCGACGCCGTCGGCAAGCTCACGGGCGCCCTCGAGATGGTCGAGGAGGCGCGCGGTCGCCTCTACGGGTTCCACCGCCTGACCGGCCACGCCGACAACGACCTCCTCGGGGCGATCGAGGCCCTCGAGCAGGCCGGCCACGGCGAGCTCGCGACGCAGATGCGCGAGGACCTGCTCGGCAAGAACGTCGTCTCACGGCGCTGGACGTTCCAGATCGTCGAGGACTACGACGACGGGTACTGGGAGCCCTTCCGCGCGTGGGAGCGCCGCGTGCGCGAGGAGCTGCTCGACGGGCGCCGGCACGTCTACGAGGCGCGGCTCAAGGAGGAGCGCCGGACGCACGGCCGCCCGGGGCACGAGGCGCGGCCGGCCGACGGCGACTGAGCGGGGCGGAGCCTCACGAAGGTGCCCGTCACGCGAGCCGCGCGCGCACCCTGCTAGGCGGTGGCGAAGGCCGCGAGGCCGAGCGCGACGGCGCGGTCGAAGAGCAGCTCGCGCTCCTCCGCGGGCAGCGACGCGTCCCGGAAGAGCAGGTCGGAGATGGTGCAGATGGCCAGTGCCTGGCCGCCCTCGGCATCCGCCACGGCGTACAGACCGGCAGCCTCCATCTCGACGGCGAGCGTGCCGTGCTTGACGAGCGCCTCGTTGGTCGCCGCCCGGTCGGCGTAGAACGCGTCCGAGGACAGGACGGCGCCGACGTGGACCGTCGGACGCGCGGCCCGGCGACGGCGACGGCCGCTCGCCGGCGCGGGCTCCGGCGCGGAACCGGGGCCCACCCCGGCGGCCGCCGCTGCGGCAGCCGTCAGCGCGAAGCCCGACACGTGGCTGTAGTGGATCCCGGGGATGCGGTTCGCGGTCATCGCGGAGTCGGTGTGCGCGGCGCTCGCGATGACGACGTCGCCCAGGTCGAGGTGCGGCGCCATGCCGCCGGCCGTGCCGATGCGGATGATGCGACGTGCGCCGAAGAACCGGAACAGCTCGGTGGCGTAGATGCTCATCGACGGCATGCCCATGCCGGACGCCATGACGGACACGGGTCGACCCTCGAAGGTGCCCGTGTAGCCGAGGATCCCCCGGACCTCCGTCACGAGCCGGGCGTCGGTGAGCACCGTCTCCGCGATGCGCGTCGCACGCCGGGGGTCACCGGGCATCAGGACGTCGGGTGCGAGGTCGCCGGGCTCGGCGTTGATGTGCGGCGTCGCCATGCCCCGACCCTAGCGAGTGCGACCGTCGCGCCGTCGAGCCCGGCGGTCGTCGTCACGGGACCGGCTGCGCGAGGACGACGTCGGTGCCGGCCGACTCGAGGTCGAGGCCGGTCGCGGTCGGCGTGACGGCGGTGAGCAGCATGCCCTCCGGCAGTCCGTCGATCGGGACGGACAGCCCGTCGAGCCGGTCGGCGATCACCGCCGGGAGGCGCTCCACGCCGACGACGACGCCCGCCAGGACGACCGACTCGACGTCGGCCTCGATCGCACGGCCGGCGGGCCGAGGCGTCAGCCGCACCGCCACGGGCAGGCCGAGGAACGACGTCGTGGCGACGAGGAAGCCGTCCTCGACGGTGAGCTCGGCATCGAGAGCCAGGAGGCCGGACAGGTCCTCGAGGCGGGCCGACGCCGTCATGGTCGCGAGGCGGGCCGTCGTCGGGACGCTCGTCGAGACGCCCTCGAGCGTCACCTCGACCTGGTGCAGCGCGAGACCGTCGACGGTGGCCAGGGGGGCACTGATCCGGACCTCCTCGAGCTCGCCGCCGAGCACCTGGGTGAAGAACGGGAAGCCCTGGATCGTGACGTCGGGCTCGCTCGCCAGGCCCGGGACCTGCTGCTGCACGCTGACGGCGAGGTCGCTCTCGGTGCGCTCGCGTGCGGCACCGTCGGCCACGACGCCACCGCCGACGAGGGCGGCGAGCACCGCGGCGGTCACCACCGCCGTCCGTGTGCGCATCTGGCGACCCTAGGACGACCACGGGGTGGGCGCTCGGGCGGCGCCCGGCCTACCCTGGGAGCACCTCGCCGACGAGGAGCCGCGATGGCGCTCACGATGCTCTGGATCGCCCTCCCCGCGGTCGCGTGGTCCCTGATCGCCTGGGCGGTCCTCGACCTGCCGCCGCGGGTCTGGACACGCGCCGTCGCGGCCGTGCGCCGGCGCCAGGAACGCCTCGGGGCGGAGCGGAGAGCTCCAGCGCCACGACCGAGCGCGCCCGATCCGTTCGACGTGCTCGTCGTGCAGGTCCAGCTCGGTCGGCTCAGCGCCCAGCTGCGCGACCTCGAGGCGGACCAGCACGCGTGGGCACGCGGTCGGCGCATCCTCGCGACCCAGGCGGCCTACGACGCGCTGCTCGCGGAGGCGTGCCGCCTGGCCGGGGTCCCGGTCGAGCAGGAGTGGTCGCCCGAGCCCTGGGGCCCGACGCGCGAGCCGGAGCGCTTCCGCGAGGAGATCGAGCTCGCGTCGCGTGGCTGGTCCTGGTAGCTAGACCCGGACGCTGAGGGTGCTCGTCCCGTCGGGGCGGCAGCGCACCTCGACCCGCTCGGCGATGGCCTGCTTGAGGGCCTCGACGTGGCTCACGACGCCGACCACGCGGCCGCCGGCGCGGAGCCGGCCGAGCTCGGCGAGCACCACCTCGAGCGTCTCGGGGTCGAGCGAGCCGAAGCCCTCGTCGATGAAGAGCGTCCCGAGGTCCGTGCCGCCCGCCTCCGCGCCGACGACGTCGGCCAGGCCCAGCGCCAGGCAGAGCGAGACGTAGAAGGTCTCGCCGCCCGAGAGCGTGCGCGGGTCCCGTTCGGTGCCCGTCCGGTGGTCGACGACCTTCATCGCGAGGCCGGTGCGCCGGCTGCGGACCGCCTCCTTCTCGTCGCTGCGGACGAGGGCGTAGCGCCCGTCCGACATCGTGCCGAGGCGCGCGTTGGCCGCGGCGACCACGTCCTCGAACCGCCGCGCGAGCACGTACGTCGCCAGGCTCAGCTGCTTGGCGTTGTCGCCGCCGCTGGCCGCCGCGACGTTGGCCATCCGCACCACGGGCCCGGCCTCCGCGTGGGCCGCGACCTGGGCCTCGACCGCCGCCGCGAGGACGCCG
>CAUQTR010000033.1:0-10504 GCA_963521045.1 uncultured Actinotalea sp. | reverse complement strand
GGCCGCCTGGCCGCGGTCGGAGGCATACCGGGCCAGGTCGCGCAGCGCCGGCGGGAACGGCGCACTGCGGACGACGTCGCGCAGCGTGGCCTCTGCGGCGGCGACGTCACCCCGGCGCTCGTGCGCCTTGGCGAGCAACCACCCGAGCGCCGGCTGGGCGGCCGGTGACGCGATGACCTGTGTCGACTCCGCGAAGAGCCCGAGTGCGGCAGCACCCGAACGGCCGGCACCCAGCGTCTCCGCCAGCAGCACCTCGGCGACAGCCGGGTCGGCGAGCGCCTCGGCGAACGCGCCGAGCGCGTCGTGGTCCAGGCCGACGGTGGTCGGCCGCTCCAACTCGGCCTGCGAGGGCGCGTCCTCGTCGTCCAGCCTGCCGCGCAGGCTCTCGAGCAGGTCACCGAGCAGCTGGTGCTGCCGCCGCAGGAGCGCGACCGCCAGGGCGTCGTCGTCGCCCAGCCCGTGCAGGGATCTGATGCGCTCCATGTCGCTGTCCACCGACCACCGCGCGAAGTCGAAGCCCTGCTGGGCGACGAGATCTCCGTGCCGTGTCAGGCCCCACGCCTCGAGCAGCTCCGTCACGGGCGGCCACGGACCGCGGAAGCCGTCCACATCCGCGCAGGCCCACCAGACGACGTCGGCCACCTCGACCGGCTCGTGCGCGCGGACCAGGTCCAGGATGCGCTCTCCCCTCGCTGGAGCCGACGTCAGCAGGGCGGCGTCGGGCACCCGCTCGATCCGCCACCCGTCCGGCGCGAGCGTGACGCCGACGACGTCACCCGCACCGACGCCGAGCTCGCGCAGGAAGCCCGCCGGGAGCAGGACGTACTCGCCCGCCGGCAGCCCGGACGGATCCACACCCCAGTCGTGGAAAGCGCCGTCGTCGAGCCCGGTCATCGCACTGTCGACCGCGCGTCCGTCGGTGAGCACCTCATGCCCCTCGCTGAGTAGCCAGGCGGGCCCCGTGAGGTCGGGGTCGGCGGCCAGGAGGTCGTGCTCGACCTCGACCGAGGTCACGCAGTGGGTGAACGTCCGCTCGGCGAGGAGGGCCGGCAGGTACGCCCGGCGCTCGTCGGGCAGCGTGACGACGAGAGCGAGGAGCCCGGACTCCTCGAGCTCCTCGACGACCTCGGCCGCAGGCCCGCCGAGCACGAGTGGTGTCGAGTCGAGCGCACGGGCGAGCTCGTCGGGTGACAGGGCGCCGCGTTCTTCGAGGATCAGCTGGACGGCGGATGCGACGGCGGACAGGGGCGCGGGGAAGGGCCTCATCCCGCGACGGTACCGACGTCGCAGCGGTAGCCATCAGGTCATCAACAGGCCAGGCCCGCGGGGTGAGCGCCGCCACGCCATGGCCGACCGCGACAGCCCGTGGTCCGATGGATCGATGGACGTCCTTCCCCGCCGCGAGCAGCTGCTGATCGACGGCCGTCGCATCGTCATCGCCCGAGGCACCAGCACACAGACCGTCAACGTCTGCACCGAGGCCAACGGCGTCGGCGACTACGAGATGCGCTACCGCCTGCCGGCCCATGCCGAGGTCCGCTCCGAGCACCTCATGAGCTTCTCCGACCTGCACGAGCTGGAGGCGTACCTGGACCGCCTGATGGCGCAGCCGGAGGCGCCGCAGGCGTCGCGGCCGCTGCCCCCAGCGGTGCCCGCCCCGCCGGCGAGCGACCCCTGGGTCCAGGAGGCGACGCGCGCGGTGGACGCGGCGATCGGCGAGCTGCTCGAGGGCTTCCTGCGTGACCCCTACCTGCACCGGGTGGAGCACTCCCTGCACGCGGAGCTCTTCGCCCTGCTCACGCGCCAGCCGACACTCCAAGGCACGGTCGAGATGGCCGGCCCCGAGCACCACCGGACGCAGCTCGTGCACAAGGAGTGGCCGGAGACCCGACCGCGGGAGAAGGACGGCGCCCCCGCGGGCCAGGGGAACTTCGACCTCGCAGTGCTGGCGCCCGCCCAGGTCGAGAAGGCGAGCGTCGAGCAGTTCCGGACCGGCCGGATCGACCCCGCGATCGTCATCGAGATCGGCCTCGACTACGGGCTCCGCCACTTCGAGCAGGACGCCGAGAAGCTGTGCAACAGCGCCATCGCGGTCCCGTACCTCATCCACCTCTCGCGCCTCCCGCTCCGCGAGACGACGTCCATCGAGGACGCCGTGACCGCGTGCGAGCCGCCCACGCGCGCCGCCTACGCCCACCGCGACCCACGAACCGGGCAGGTCCGCAGCAAGGGCCTCGACGGCGATTCGATCGAGAACCGGGTGGTCGAGGCCCGGCCGAGCGCCGGCGAGACGACGTCGGCCCAGCAGCTGACCCTGCACGAGGCGATGCGCGAGGTGCTGCGGACGGCGCCCGGGCGTCGCCTGTCGCCACATGAGCTGTGCGAGCTGGTCAACCGGCGCGGTCAGTACCGCATGCATGACGGCCGGGCGGTCGAGGTCCAGCAGATCCATGCCCGGGCCGCCAACTACCCGCATCTGTTCCGCAGAGTCGGGGCGGAGATCGAGGCCGTCTTCGGCTGAGCCGTCCGCAGTCGACCGGGTGTCTGCGGATCCCCCTGACACGCGCCGTTATCCACAGATCTGCGACCGCCCGGTCGGTGAGGTCGTCCGGTTGGCATCCTCGTCGAACCGGCGAGGGGGAGAACATGGCGCAGGGCTTCGAGGTCGACTGGGACGTGCTGGACGCCGCAGGGCGACGCATCCTCAGCCTCGCGGACGACGTGCACGGCCAAGCCGCGTCGGGCCTCCTCGACGCGACGTCGTACGGGCATCGGGAACTCATCGCCACCGGCACAGAGGTGGCACGCGCGCTCGCTGGCCAGCAGTTCGGCCTCGAGCTCGCGCTCGAGGAGCTGGGCGAAGGCCTTCGGGCATCCGCCCGCTCCTACAGCGATGCCGACGCCCTGGCCGCTGTGGCGCAGTCCCAGCTGTACGTCCGGTGACTCGCGGCGGGGCCACCAGGGTGATCACGGAGGGCCTCCCCGACGCGACGGGCCTGCGGGACGACGCCAAGCAGCTGGCCGCACGCGCGGAGGAGACGGACCGTATCGCCGGCGCCCTGCGCAAGGTCGACCTCGGGCCGTGGTCGGGCCAGGCGGCAGAGGCCTTCGCCGATGCCCTGGTGGTCGTGGCACGGGCGCTGCACAAGAGTGCGGACGACGCCCTGGCCGTGGCGAGGGCGCTGAGCCGGCACGCCGACGTCGTCGAGTGGGCCCGCGACTGCGCCCGCGACATGGACCTCGAAGCCGACGGTGGGCGAGCACGCCTCACCGAGCTGCAGGCGGCGGTCGCCGAATCCGCCGTCCGGACGGCAGCGGCGCTCCGGGAGATCGCCCAGGGCGCTTCCCAGCTGGCCGACGGCTGGGACGTCCTCCGCATGGTCCGGAGCCAGTACTACACGGGGGTTGCCGAGGGCGCCGTCGGCATCGTCCAAGGGCTCTACCAGTTCAGCGCTGTCCGCTTCGCGATCGAGCCCCAGGCCGTCATCGACGACGGCATCGCCCTCGCGGCCGGGCTGGCGGCCGGCCTGCGTGATCCCGTGGGCATGGCGCGGGCGGTCACCGACTACGACACCTGGCGGACGGAGCCGATCCGCGCCGCAGGGCGCCTCGTGCCGGACATCCTGCTCTCGGCGGCGACGGCCGGGACGGGATCGGCGGCTGCCGCAGCAGGCCGCGGGATCAGGGGCGTCGGGGCGGCCGCGCGAGCTGCAGGCGACGCGCTGTCTCCCGTTCGAGATGGCCACAGCCCTCGTGCCCCTCGAACCGCAGACGAGATGCGGGAGGAGCTGAGTCGCCTACCCGCGGGTCGGCACCGTCACGTGCGACTCGTCGGAACGGAAGACCTGCTGCGGGAGCTGTTCCGGCATCTCACGGATGGCGCCGAACCGGCCGAGGCCCCGGCGTCGTACAAGGGCGAATGGCTACGGCATGCTGACGGCACACAGGTCAGCCTGCGAGAGACGTCCAGATCTGGGGGCCCGACGATCGACGTCCGATACCCGGACGGCACGAAGGACTGGAAGGTGCACGTCGATGACGAAGGCTGAGCCACCGCTGATCGACCGGCTGCTCGTTGAGGGCCTCGTCGACTGGCTGGACCCTGGCTGGATCTCCGGCGAGGCCTACGACTGCGGCATCGTCTCGGACGGCGATTTCCGCACGATGACCGTCGGTGCCGCCGCGGAGCTGTTGCTCGGAGGCTTGGCTGTCGCCGGCGACGTCACGGAGCAGGGGTTCGAGGCATGGCCTACCGGGCCGGAGCAGTCGCTCGCGAGGATCACGGACTGGATCGTCGCGAACCCGATGGAGGAGTGGCGCCCCGGCGAGGGCTTCTGGCTGAACATCACGGTCGCCGGCGAGACGCGCGGTAAGCAGGTCCCCCCCTTCTTGGGCTCCGACGACGACGGCAGACGGACCGCTGCCGAGCGCGCCGGTCGCGACCTGGTGACGAGTCTCCTCGCCTCCGGTCGAGGAGGCCGCGGCGTCGACCCCGCCGTGATGGACGACGCCGCGCACGCGTTCGGCGTCGACCACCCCGAGGACCGGCAGTGCTTCGCGATGGGCGCCATCGCCCGCCTGCTGCTGGAGGGACTCGCTGTCGCCGGGACCAGGACAGAGGCAGGCGGGTTTCGGCCCTGGAGCACGTCCCCGCCAGAGTCCATCCGACGCATCTTCGACGAGCGACGCAGTGGCCGAGGGGCCGCCTTCTGGCTGCACCTCACCGAGCGAGGCGACGCTGCAGCGGTGTCGCGCAGCCATCTCCCCGGCGAAGTCACGGACAGTCGATGATTCAACCGAGCACTGTCGCGATGATCGGGGCACTCGTGTGCGAGCAGGCTGGGGAGCGAATCCCCCGTTGGCTGTCGCCTGAGCTGACAGCACTCGACCGGTGGCGTCGTGGCTGACCGGGCTCGCACCGCGCCTTCCCGGGGCGGGCGAGAGCTTGTCTGTGTGAGGAGCCGACCACTGTGAGCTGGGAGCTCTTCACCATGTCGCTGGCGAGCGCAGCCGCGGAGGAGTCGTTGTGGCAGACGTTCACGTCCTTCGACATCGCTCGCTGGCCGGCTGAGCCGCCCGCACCACAGCGGGTGCTGCTGGTGCGCGACGTCGTCGCCGCGCTCGCCGCGGTAGACCTGCCCGGGTCCCTGCACGCCGTCGTCCGCGCGGACCCTCCGTTCACCCTGCGGCAAGGCGACCTGCAGGGGTACGGCGAGGCCTGGGGCCTGGGCGAGGTCGACATCCAGGCCGCCGGACGCGGCTACGGCGACATGCTGGACCCCGACGACGCGGTCAGGCTCCTCTCCTTCCGCAAGCCGGACCCGGGCAGCGTGCTGCGCGTCGCATGCGCGGTGGCCGCGACGGCGGGCGTCATCGCCTTCGACGCCGACTTCACCGGCGTGGCCATCCTCCCGGGAGAGGGACCCGACGACATCAGGGCGGACTGGCCCTGGTAGCGCCGCGTCATGATCGGAGCATGCTCCTCCTCGTCCCCGCCGACCTGCTCGACCCACGCCACGCCGACGACCACTTCCGCCCCGAGGCGACGGCCGCGCGCGAGGCCGGCCGTCCTGCGCGACTTCACCAAGTCGCTCAGGCACCACTGGGACGAGGCGTCCTACGTGCCCGACGTCGCCGACGTCGAGCGACCGCCCGGCGAGCACGCCGGTGGCCGGGCTGATCGCCAGCCTCGACCGAACCTGACACTCGTACGAGTGACGCTGCGGCCACTCGTCCACAGATCCGCGAGCACCCGTGTCCGGATTGTCGGCTGGCCGATAGGTTCGCCGCATGCGTGCGAGCAGGGGGCTCTCGTTCATCGCGAGCGCGGTGATCGGGCTGGGTGTCATGACCGGCCTGGTCGCCTGCACGCCCGATCCGCCGGAGCCGACTCCGACGGCGTCGTCGAGCGAGCCCGCCACCCCGACGCCGACGCCCACACCGACGACGCCGCGTGAGGCCGTCGCCCCCGAGCGACCGGCCGCGATGGACGAGATCAGCGTCGCTGGGGCGGAGGCCGCGGCGGCCTACTTCCTGCAGCTGTACCCGTACGTGTACGCAACCGGTGACCTGGCTGAGTGGAAGGCGTTGAGCCACCCGGAGTGCGTGTTCTGCGCCTCGGTGATCGAGAACGTCGAAACGCAGGTCGCCGCCGGGGAAACCAACCGCGGGTCGGCCGTCGAGGTGGCCTCTGTCGTCGGACTCGAGACGACCCCAGGCGAGTGGTACTCGGTCGATGCCGTATTTGTTGAAGGACCCTCAGAACGGCTCAACGCGAGCGGCGAGGTGATCTCCGCGAGGGAGCAGCCCCAGGAGGTTGCGGCCACGCTCGCCCTTGTAGTCGAGGGCACCACGTGGAGCGTCCGGGCGTTGGAAGTCGTCGACGCGGGAACCGGGACATGAAGAAGGGCCTCGTCTGCGCTGCCCTCGCGGCCATTCTGGTCACGACGGCGTCACCGGCCCTGGGCGCGGACGGCGAGCCGCCGCCGAGCTCCTTCTCGGCTGAAGCGCAAGACTCCGCCGTGGCACTAAACGCCCGTCAGGCGCTTGCCACAGAACGTCAGTGGCAAGCTGTCGCTGTTGACCCTGCTGCGCGACTGGTCGAGTACATGCGGTCGGTGCGGTGTGGCGCCAGTTCGGGTCGGCCATCGACGCCCGAGAACGGCGACTGCACACAGGACATCGACCCGACGCAGGCGTTGGACTGCGGAGGCGCAGAGCCTCTGCGGCCACTGTGGCGACGGGTGCGCACCACGCCAACCGAAGCCTGGAGCGTCTGGACGCTCGTGAACGACTGGGCCTGCCCAGCGGACGTTCTCCCCGTCTTCACCGCCGAGGACTTCCGCCGACTCCCCCTCGCACCCGCCCAGGTCACGCTCCAACCCGCAGCCTCCACCGTGCTCGTGAACGTCCCGACGATCACCATGGCGGCCGCGCCGCAGCAGAACCTGACGACCGACCTGCTCGGCTACCCCGTCGAGGTCCAGGCGACCGCGACGTCGTACGCCTGGGACTACGGCGACCGAGCCGCTCCCCTGGTCACCACGAGCCCCGGGCATCCGTACCCGAACCACGACGTGCACCACACCTACGCCCGGACCGGCACGTACGCGATCACGCTCACCACCACGTGGGCAGGGCAGTACCGGATCGTCGGATCCACCGACTGGCTCCCCGTCGTCGGGACGGCCACGACGGTGACCACCACTCCCCCGATCACCGCGGTCGAGCAGCGCAACGTCCTCGTCGACAGCACCGCACCGTAAGCACCAGGTGAGCTCAGCGCGCGGCTCGAGCCAGGGGCGCCGCACCCGTCACATGCCGCTCGTTTCGTGAGCGATATCCCTCGCTTCGTGAGCGGTCTCGCGCGCCATCTGCAGGAGCGACCGCCGATCAGCCGCCCGCGAGCACCCCGTGCTCGATCCGCTCGACCGCCCGCTCCGTCCCCAGCTCCGACCGGTCCCCCGGCGTCCTCCAGTAGTGCCGGACCACCGCCTCCACGAGCCGCGGGTCGCTCGAGTGCATCGCCAACGCCACCACCAGATCACGCCCGCCGACGCCGTCCCACGTCCCCGCGCGGGACACGACGAGCTGCACCGCCGGCTCGGTCCGCAGCCGGACGTCACCGATCTCGTCCCACGCCGCGGAGGTCGCCCGACCGCGGCTCCAGTGCGTCACGCCGTCCGGGCCGAGCACGACGCGCGGCGACGGCCCCGTGCCGCGCGGGCGCCGCACCAGGCTCCCCACGATGAGGATCACCAGCACCGCACCCACGCCCGGCGACGCCGTCCGCGGCCCGATGTCGAGCCCCAGGACGCCCCCGAGCACCAGCAGCAGGGCGAAGGCGAGACCGAGCACCGGCGTGCCCACGGCGAGCCACCGGACCGTGGTCGCCGGCGGCAGCGTGAGGCCCTCCGGCCGGTCCTCGACGTCGAGCCGCCCCCGACGCGAACCGAGCAGCTGAGTGAACACCGTCACCGAGCCCAGCACCAGCAGCGCGAGCAGCACCGCGCCGATGGCGACCCTGACGGGCTCACCCGACCCGATCGCCACCGCCGGGCCCGCCGCCAGCACGAGCACCAGCAGGCCCACGGGCACCAGCAGCCGGAGGAGCCGACCGGTCGGCAGGCGCACCGCCGGGCCCGGCTCGACCGCCCGGCGAAGAGTGCGCGCCATCAGCCGAGCACCGCATCCTCGTCCATGCGTGCAGCACCGCCCCCCTGACCGTCCCGGGCCACTCCGGCTGCTCCGCCTGGGCGGAGTAAGGGCACGGTAGCGAGGCGGGATAGGTTCCCGCCCATGCGTCTGAGCAGAGGGCCGGCCGGCATCGCCGTCACGATCTGCGTCGTCACGCTCACCGCGTGCACGCCCGACGCCCCGGGACCGAGTCCCACGGCATCGAGCACCACGTCCCCCGCGCCCGACGACGACGCACCGGCCGTCGACGCGGACGCGTTCGAGGCCGCCCTGCGCAGCACCCTCGTCACCCCGCCGGTCCCGTCGTTCACCGTGCCGACCGGGCTGCTCTCCACCGCGGCGAACCAGCAGATCTCCGGCGACCTCGACATCCCCGCCGGGCTCTACCAGGGCATCGCCGTCGTCGACCTGCGCTGCACCGACGCGGGCGCCGCCGCGGCCGACGCCGGCGCCACCGCGTCCACCGGCGCGCAGCACTTCGAGGACGGGACGACGAGCATCACCGTGCCCGGGGACGGCACGGGCGTCTACGACGCACCCGGCATCCACGTCGCCGTCCTGCCCGACGGCTCCGGCGTCTACGAGGACGGCGAGACGCGCGTGTCGATCGCCGCCGACGGCTCGGGCACCTACGAGCGCGGCGACGTCCGCTACACCGTCCGCGCCGACGGCTCCGGCTCCTACGACGACGGCGCCACCCGGGTCTGGATCGACGAGGCGGGTGCCGGCGGCTACGACGACGGCGAGCTGCGGGTCTCGATGGCGGCCGACGGCGAGGTGTTCGGCAACGGCGACCCGGCCCTGGTCGCCGTCGTGCAGGAGGTCCTGGCCGACGGGCTGCCCACGTTCCCGCCCGTGCCGCGCGTGCAGGCGGTCGAGGCGACCGGGACGGTCTGCGGGACCGTCATCCGGCTCGACGCGAACGTGCTGTTCGACGTCGACCGCGCGGAGGTGCGCCCCGAGGGGCAGGAGCACCTGGCGCGCGTCGCCGCGCTGCTGGTCGCGCTGGGTGCACCGCGCGCCCAGGTGGTCGGCCACACGGACTCGACCGGCGACGAGGCGTACAACCAGGAGCTCTCCGAGCGGCGCGCGGCGGCGGTGCGGGACCTGCTCGTCACTGCCGGCGTCGGGCCGGACTCGCTCGAGACCGTCGGGCTCGGGGAGACCCAGCCCGTGCGGGCCGAGACGGGGCCGGACGGGGCCGTGGACCAGGCGGCGCAGCAGCTCAACCGGCGGGTGGAGATCGTTCTGCTCTCCTGAGCAGGACGACCACCCGACTCAGGCGCAGGCCGTCTGGACCTCGAGCCGGACCGTCACCCAGCCGTCCTCGCGCGGGAACAGGTCCACGGTCATCGACGCGCCGCGACCGTCGCCGTCGGCGCCGACGACGACGATCTGTCGCGGGGCGGGCTCGTCGGTCTCGCCGTCCCAGCCACCGCTGTAGTAGTCGCCGAGCGGCAGCGACGAGAGGGCGGCGTAGACGTCGTTCGTCACGTTGTCGAGGCGCCCGTCCACCACCGCCTCGCTCTGCTGGAACTCGGACTGGTCGGACTCCCCGACGACGAGGCGGCGGAATCGCTCCCTGCCCGCCCCGCATGGGACCGCCTCGGACTCGTCGTCGACCACGTGCACGTCGCTCAACGCCGCGTACTCCTCGAGCTCGCCGATCATGTGGTCCGCGATGACGGTGACGTCACCGGCCTGGTCGGCGGGGTCGGGTGAGCTGCCGCACGCGGTGAGGGCGAGGAGGCCCCCGGCGACCACCGCAGCGGCGGACGCACGACGTCGGCGACGGCTGGGCTGGCTCATGATCGGCAGGTTGGGCACGCGCCCATCCTGCCGGAGCAGCCCGCTCGCGGGACGGCCGTTCCGTGTCTGCGGTGGCCGTTACGGTGGCGGGACCGCCCACCGGCTGCGCGAAGGAGGCACCGCGTGCTCCACCTGCACCGCTCCGAGCGCGCCGATGCCCTCATCGCCCCGCTCGCCCGGGTGCTCGCGGAGCCGGTCGCCGACCCGTTCGCGGTCGATGTCGTCGCGGTGCCGACGCGCGGGGTCGAGCGCTGGGTCGCGCAGCGGCTCTCGCACCACCTCGGCACGGGGGCCGACGGCGAGTCCGGGATCTGCGCGAACGTCACGTTCCCCTCCCCTGCGCGGCTGGTCGGCGAGGCGCTCGCGACCGTGCTCGGCATCGAGGCCGACGACGACCCCTGGCAGCGCGACCGCCTGACCTGGACGCTGCTCGGCGTGCTCGACGACGTCGCGGGCGAGCCGTGGTGCGCGGCGCTCGGCCGGCACCTCGGTGCGGGCC
>CAUQTR010000032.1:0-10535 GCA_963521045.1 uncultured Actinotalea sp. | reverse complement strand
GGGCGTCGGCGGCAGCGGCCCTCACCGTGACCCACGCGGGCGGCCGCCCGGACTACGACCGCGACGAGGTCGCGGCGTTCGCGGAGCGCGCCCGTGGGGTTGCGCCGCCGGCAGGGTGACCGCGTGAAATCGTGCGGCTCGCGGTGCCGCTGGGGCGGGTGACGCCGGGGCACGCCCAGGAGCAGCACCTCCAGCCACACCCGTCACATGCGCCGCACGTTCTGATCGGTACAGGTGGGCGACGGGCGGTGGGACGTCGGCGGCCGTCGGCGGGCGAGTCGGCCAATGTGCTCAGCGGGTCAGCCGGACCGGCCCCGCGTCGATGGGCGTGCGGAACAGCGCGTACGGCTTGACCCGCTCGTCGCGCCCCGCGCGGTAGGTCGCCTGCCGGTGCAGCTGGTTGGCGGTGACGTACAGGTAGCCGGCCGCGACCGACATCGTGTCCGGCCAGAGCAGCCGCGGGTCGTGCACGACCGTCTCGAAGGACCCGTCGGGCAGCCGCCGGAGGACCGCGTCGTGCTCGTAGGCGGTGAGGTACAGCCGGCCCTGGTCGTCCGTCTCCAGCCCGTCCGACGCCGTGCCCTTGTCGCCCTCGTCCCGGACGGTCGCGGCAACGGCGTCGTCGTCGAGGGTGCGGTCGACCAGGGCGTCGACGGCGACGCTCCACCAACGTCGTGACGCGAGCGGGCAGTAGACGAGGCGCTCGCCGTCGGCCGTGATCGCGATGCCGTCGGCGCCCATCGCGACCGGGTCGGCCGGCTCGTCGGGGCTCGGCTGCTGGACGAACGGCCGACCCTCGACGACGGGCCGGAACTCGTCCCAGGGGAGCGCCTTCGTCGAGGGGTGGTCGTGGAGGCGGCGCCACGCCTCGCCCGTCGCGAGGTCGACCACGACGATGCCGTTGGGGCCCGAGTCGGACGAGTCCGTGATGAGCGCGACCCCCGCCTCGCCGCGGCGCAGGTCGAAACGGACGTCGTTGAGGTAGGTGCTGGGGAGCACCACGTCCGGGTCGAACGTGATGACCTGAGCGACCTCGTCCGTGTCGAGGTCGACGCGCACGAGCTTCGGGCCGCCCGGCGTCGTCGGCCGGAACTCGGGGCTGCCGGTGTCGAGGACCCACAACCGGTCCGCCGGGTCGACCACGACGCTCTGGACCGAGACGAACGCGCCCGCGTCGTCGTCTCCGGACGGTGTGTTCCACGCCTCGCTCGGGTAGGGCACGGCGACGCCGTCGCGCAGCTCGGTGACGGTCGCCGGCACGTCGTCGCCCCACAGCGGGTAGTTGACGAAGACCCGGCCGGCGCGCGAGACCGTGACGCCGGTCGGCATCGGCCCCTCGAAGGCGTGGACCAGCTCGAGCTCGCCCACCGGGGCACCCTGCGGCGCGCTCATGCCGCCTGCCCCGGTCGCAGCAGCACCTTGGTCCAGCCGTCCTCGCGCCGGTCGAACCGTTCGTAGCCCTCGACGGCCTGGTCCAGGGGCAGCTCGTGGGACACGATGAACGACGGCGTGGCCCGGCCGGCGACGATGAGGTCGCGCAGGTGCCGGTTGTAGCGCATGACCGGCGCCTGGCCCGTGCCCATGTGCTGGCCCTTGGTGAAGAACGTGCCGTAGTCGAAGGCGTAGCGGCCCTGCTGCGCGCCCTCGTCGGCCGCGCCCGGGTCCTGCGGCACGTAGACGCCGACGACGCCGATCCCGCCCGTCGTCCGGACCACCTGCACGAGGTTGTCGAGCACGAGCTCGGGGTGCTCCTCGCCCGAGGCGTCGTGCGCCTGGTAGCCGACCGCCTCCACGCCGCAGTCGGTGCCGCGCCCCTGGGTGGCGTCCATGATCTGCTCGACCGGGTCCCCGGCCGAGAGGTCGATCGGCTGGGCCCCGATGCTCTCGGCCAGGCGAAGCCGGTCCGGCTCCTTGTCGACGACGAAGACGCGGGCCGCGCCGCGGATGAGCGCGCTGTGCGCCGCCATGAGACCGACGGGTCCGGCACCGAACACGGCGACGTCGTCGCCCGGCCGCATCCGCGCGAGCTCCGTGCCGTGCCAGCCCGTCGGGAAGATGTCGCTGAGCATCGTGAAGTCGTTCTCGTGCTCCGTGCCGGGCGGCAGCTCGAGCAGGTTGACGTCGGCGAACGGCACCCGCAGGTACTCGGCCTGGCCGCCGTCGTACGGGCCCATGTTCGCGTAGCCGTAGGCGGCGCCGTCCATGCCCTCGGTGGGGTTGGTGCGGGTGCAGAAGGACGTCCAGCCCTCGAGGCAGCTGCGGCACGTGCCGCACGCGATGTTGAACGGGACGCTCACGCGGTCGCCGACCTTGATCCGCGTGACCGCCGGACCGACCTCCTCGACGACGCCCATGTTCTCGTGGCCGAGGACCTTGCCCTCCTCGACCGCCGTTCGGCCCTCGTACATGTGCAGGTCCGAGCCGCAGATGTTCGTGGTGGTGATCCGGACGAGGGCGTCGGTGGGCTGCTCGACCCGAGGGTCGGGCACCTCGACGACCTCGACCTGACGGGGACCGCGGTAGACGACGGCGCGCATGGGCACTCCTTGATGCGACGGCGGCTCAGCCCCCTCGGCTCGAGGGCCGCCTCGTCGAGGATCCGTCGGGACCGGGACCGGCGCATCCCGAGCCGCCACGGCGCCGTCGACGTGCCCCGACGTGCCGGCTCAGGCCCCCGCGGCGTCGGGCAGCGGTGCGCCGACCACCGGCTCGTCGCCGAAGCGCGCGGCGAGCTCGCGCTGGACCGCGACGTGCCGCTCGAGGAACGCGCGCTCGTCGAGCCGCTTGCGGCGCAGCCACCCGGTGACCTCGTCGTTGCACTTGCTCGCGTTGCACGAGCGGCAGGCGGGCGCGATGTTGTCGAGCGTGTAGCGCCCGCCGCGGGAGATGGGGAGCACGCAGTCGCGCTGCAGGGGCGTCCCGGCAGCGCCGCAGTACGCGCAGCCGCCCCACGCGGCCACGAGGGCGTCCCACTGCTCGGGGCTGAGGTCGTGCTCGACGCTCCGCATGCGGCGGGTCCGCCGACGGGCGGCTCGGGCGCGACGGCTGCGGTCCAGGGCCATGGGGCGCAGCGTAGGCGCCCGGCACCTGCGGACCGTGCGACGGGCCGGTGCCATGACGCACAGCTCGGCAGTCCTCGGCGAGCGAGCCTTCGCCCCCGGGTGTGGACTGGATGTCCCGTCGAGCTCGGAGGGATGATGACCGGACGCGACCGGATCGCCGACCCATGGGGTGCGCGCACGCCGTACGGGCCTGGTCAGGAGTGGCCCACCCGCGTGGACGCGCACCTCGAGGGCGGTCTGTCGCCCGACGACGTCGACCGGTGGGTCCAGACCGCCTCGATCCTGCACTCCAACGGCGACGCGATCGACATCGGGGTCAAGGACGAGCGCATCGTCGGCGTCCGTGGCCGCGCGGTCGACCGCGTCAACCGCGGGCGGGTCGACGTCAAGGACCTGTACGGCTGGCAGGCGAACGCGTCACGGGACCGGCTCACGCGCCCGCTGGTCCGTGAGGGTGGTCGGCTCGTCGAGACCGACTGGGACACCGCGATGACGCGCGTCGTCGAGCGGACGAAGCAGCTGCTCGCCGAGCAGGGCCCGTCGGCCGTCGGCTTCTACACGAGTGGCCAGCTCTTCGCCGAGGAGTACTACACGCTCGGGATCATCGCCCACGCCGGGATCGGCACCAACCACGTCGACGGCAACACGCGGCTGTGCACGGCGACGGCCGCGGCCGCCCTGAAGTCGACGTTCGGCTGCGACGGGCAGCCCGGCACGTACGCGGACATCGACCACGCCGACGTCATCGCGCTCTTCGGCAACAACATGGCCGAGACCCAGTCCGTGACCTGGATGCGCATCCTCGACCGGCTGGCCGGCGACGACCCGCCGGCGATCGTGTGCGTGGACCCCCGCCCGACGCCGGTCGCGCGCGCCGCCAGCGTGCACCTCGCGCCCCGCCCCGGCACGAACGTCGCGCTGATGAACGGGCTGCTCCACGAGGTCCTCCGCAACGGCTGGGTCGACCAGGACTACGTCAGGGCGCACACCGTGGGCTTCGCGGACCTCGAGAAGTGCGTCGCGGACTACCCCCCCGGAGGTCGTCGCGAGGATCTGCGACGTGCCCGAGGCGGACCTCCGCGAGGCCGCGCGGCTGCTCGGCACGGCGCGCCGCCTCACCTCCACGGTGCTCCAGGGCTTCTACCAGGCGCACCAGGCCACGGCAGCGGCGGTGCAGGTCAACAACCTGCACGTGGTGCGCGGGATGCTCGGGCGGCCGGGCTGCGGGGTCCTGCAGATGAACGGTCAGCCGACCGCGGAGAACACGCGGGAGTGCGGCGCCGACGGCGACCTCGCCGGGTTCCGCAACTGGGCGAACCTCGACCACGTCGAGGAGCTCGCGCGCCTCTGGAACGTCGAGGCGAGCGACATCCCGCACTACTCGCCGCCCACGCACGCGATGCAGATGGTGCGCTACGTCGAGGACGGGTCGATCCGGATGCTCTGGGTCTCGGCGACCAACCCCGTGGTCTCCATGCCCGAGCTGCGCCGGATCCGTTCCGTCCTGGCGCAGGAGCGGCTGTTCCTCGTGGTGCAGGACCTGTTCCTCACCGAGACGGCCCAGCTGGCCGACGTCGTGCTGCCGGCGGCGACCTGGGGCGAGAAGACGGGCACGTTCACCAACGCCGACCGCACCGTGCACCTGTCCGAGAAGGCCGTCGAGCCGCCCGGCGAGGCGCGTCCGGACCTCGACATCCTCATCGACTTCGCCACGCGGATGGACCTGCGTGGAAAGGACGGCAGCCCGCTCGTCCACTGGCACGACGCCGAGTCGGCGTTCGAGGCGTGGAAGGACTGCAGCCGTGGCCGGCCGTGCGACTACACGGGTCTGACCTACGAGCGCCTGCGCGGCGGCAGCGGCATCCAGTGGCCGTGCAACGACGAGCACCCGGACGGGACCGAGCGCCTGTATGCGGACGGCAGGTTCTGGGCCCACCCGGACGTGTGCGAGGACTACGGGCGCGACCTGGTCACCGGTGCGCCGGCCGACGCGACGCAGTACCGGGCGCTCAACCCTGAGGGCCGTGCCGTCATCCGCGCCGCGCGCTACGTCACACCACACGAGATCCCCAGCGAGGAGTTCCCGCTCCAGCTCACGACCGGCCGGACGATCTACCAGTTCCACACGCGGACCAAGACCGGCCGCGCCCCCCAGCTCCAGCGGGCGGCGCCCGAGGTGTGGGTCGAGGTCTCGGTGACCGACGCGCAGCGGTGGGGGCTGGCCGAGGGCGACCTCGCGGAGGTGCGCACGCCCCTCGGCAGCGTCCAGGCGCGCGTTCGCGTCTCCGGTATCCGCCGCGGAGTCCTGTTCCTGCCGTTCCACTACGGCTACTGGGACACGCCTGGAGGCCACGAGCCGGACGTCGTCGGCCGGGCGGCGAACGAGCTCACGATCACGGAGTGGGACCCGCCGTCCAAGCAGCCGATCTTCAAGACTGCGGCAGCAGCGATCCGGCTCGTCGCGCGCGGGGACGGCTCGCCGTCGGCGGCTCCGACGACGACGGCGTCGGCGCCGGCCGGGGGCACGGTGCCCCCGACGCGCGGGGGGTCCCGCGCCGAGGTCCTCGAGGACGCGGGGACGGCGGGAGGGTCGCGATGAAGATCGGGCTGGCGCTGCGGGAGCTGCACCGCGCCGAGGACGACCTGCGCACCGAATTGCTGCAGATCGCCGACCGGCACCGGGTGGACCACGACATCTTCCACGTGGCCCAGGACCTGGCCGCGTGGTCGAGGGACCACGTGCGCCGGATCGCCGAGGCCGCCCGGCGCTACGGGGAGGACCTGGACCCGCAGGCCCGTGGTGAGAACCGGCTCATGGCGCGTGTCCTCGACAGGAGCAGCGAGCTCATGGGCCGCCGCCCCGAGGCGGCGCTGCTCATGCTGCGCGACCTGCGCGGCGTGTACCTCAAGGCGGAGGGTGTGTTCGTCGACTGGGAGCTGGTGGCGCAGGCGGCGCAGGGCGTCCGGGACGTCGAGCTGGTCGCGCTGGCCGAGGACTGCATGACGGAGACGAAGCGCCAGGCCGCGTGGGCCAACGGCAAGCTCAAGGAGTCCGCGACGCAGGCCCTGCTGAGCTGATGGTGGCGGCCGACGTCAGCCGGCGCGTCGGCTGACGAGCGCCACGAGCTCGCGGCTGCACCCGAGGGCAGCGGCGATCTGGGCGTAGCTCCAGCGGGCGGGGTCCTCCGCGCGCAGCGCGTGGATGAGGCGGTCCCGCTCGAGCCGGTACCGGGCGGCCACCTCGTCGGCCTCGGCAGCCCTGCGGTGGAGCTCCCTGGCGCGGGCGGCCCGTGGGTCGGAGACGCCTCGCACCCCTCGCGGCTCCGATGCTTCGCGAGCGAGCGCCGCAGCCAGGGGGTCAGGGCTCCGGCGGACGCGCCGAGGGACGACACCGTGAGGGGTGCCGTCCCCGGCGGACCGGCGGGCGCCGCGCGAGCCCTCAGAGTCCACGCGCGAACTCCGCGATCAGCGAGGGCACCGCGCCGTCGAAGCCGACGACGTCGAGCATCCCCGCGTCCGAGGGGTCCGCGATCGAGAACCCCGTCGCCGTCATCCCCACGACCACGAGCTTCGCGGGGATGCCGGACTGCCGGCGGTACTCGACGAGGGCCTGGTGCGGGTGGATCCGCCCCGCCCACGTCTCGTTGTCCGTGTAGATCACGAACGTGTCGACCGACAGGCCCTGCTGGGTGGCATGGACCATCGGCAGGGCGCAGTCCGTCCCCGACATCGGCATCGCGTCGACGACGCGCAGGGCGTCATCGAGCCGCTGCCGCGGCGAGATCGCCAGCGGCCGCAGCGCGGTGTCGTGCCAGTTCGCCGCTGTGCCGTTCCGCCCGGCCGCCGACGTGAAGCCGACCGCCGTCGCGGACGGCTCCGTCGCCAGCTGCACGAGCGCCAGCGCGGCCGAGGCCTCGCGTGCCGTGAGCGGCAGCCCGGAGATGGGCGCACCCATCGAGCCCGAGACGTCGACCGCGAGCAGCGTGCGCTTCCCGGACGGCTCCACCGCGCCGAAGGCCCGGTAGAACGCGGCGTCGAGCGCGTCGACCACCTTGCGGCTCGGCGACCACGCCCCGGCACCGCGCGCGGAGCGCCCGGACGCGTACGTCCGCTGCGCCACCAGCACGTTCACCGGGTGCACCCGCGCGGAGCGCAGGCGCTCGGCGTCGACCAGCCGGTCCACGACCTCGTCGGTCCGCCCGCCGAGGTCCGGCAGCATCCCGAGCCGCGTCAGGCGGGGCAGCTGGCGCAGGAGCGCCGTCTGCGGCACGCCGACGTCGAGCAGCGCGTCCCACACCGCGGTCTCGCCCAGCGCCGCGTCCGGGAGCATCTCCCACGACAGCCGGTGCCGGCGGACCAGGGCGGCCCACGTCGCCGTGTCGGTCGCCGCCTGCGCCGCGACGAAGCCCTCGACGAGGGCGGGCGTCGCGTCGCCGACGGAGCCGCGCACGACCCAGTCGAACGTCGCCCGCAGGCCGGGGTCCACGGTCGCCGGGTGTGCCAGGCGCAGCAGGTCCCGGTGCGACCAGCCCTCACGCTGGCGGTACTTGACCACCTGGTACGCGAGGGCGTCGGCCTCCCGGGACGTGTACCAGGAGCCGACCGCGCGCCGGAGCCCGCGACCCCAGCCCCGGAACGCCTCGACGTAGCCGGCGAAGAGGAACAGGTGCGTCCCCGTCCGCGCCACCTGTGGCAGCGCCGCGAGGGCGAGCTGCGCCGACTCCGGTACCGACGCGGCGTAGGCCAGCGCGAACAGCGTCGCGTTCTGCTTGGGGGCTGCGCCGCGCTCGGAGACGTCGACGATGGTGCGGACCAGCGTCTCCGGGTCCTCGTGGGCCATGCGGCCGACGACCTCGGCGTTCTCGCGAGCCAGCTCGCGCGGCGCGGCGTAGTAGGTGCCGGCGTCCACGCCGAGGGTCAGGAAGCGGCGCAGGCGCGCGGCGTCGTCGAGCACGAAGGTGTAGCCGCCGGCCGCGTTGGGCTGCTGACGGGAGTCGGCCCGCTCGCTCTGCGGAGGACGCCGCAGGCCGAGCGTGCGCAGGACGTCCATCGGTCGGTCCTCTCGGTCGGGCGTCGGGGTGGTGGCGGGCGTGGTGTGCGAGCCGGGTGGAACCCGGCGGACCGGGTCGCCCTCCTCCGAGGGCTTCCTGTGGGAGAGGTAACCGACCCGCTCCGGCCCGCCACCACCGCCGACGTCGTGGAGCGGGCGTGTGGGTGGTCTCCGGAACAGCGCCTCACGACGCCGAGCAGTACCCCGAGGGGCCGGGAGTCGAACCCGTACTGCCATCTACCAGGTAACCGAAGACGCTCCGGCCCGCTCCAGGTGTGTTGTCGCTCCCGAGGGTAGGGGTCTACACAGCCCCGGACCAGGGCTTTTCTCGCGAAGGGCGGCGGAGGTGGGAGCCCGGGCGGGCGTGGTGGTGGCCGCCGGAGCCCGTCGCTCTACCACCTGAGCTACCGACGCCGGAGCGCCGAGAGGGACTCGAACCCCCGACACACGGGTTCTGATAACCGATGACCGTCGGCCCGCCCGGGCCGACGCCCAGTGTGGCGTCGGCGCGGGCGGTCCTCAAGGGGCTTGTGGACGGTGGGGCCGGCGACCCGCCGTGCCGGTCAGGTGGTGGCCCGGTGGACCAGGTCGACGAGCTCCGCCACGTCCGCGTCCCCGTCCAGGGCCGCGGGCAGGGTCTCCGCCTCCGCGCGGAGGTCAACGTCGCTCACGACCTCCGACCACGGACCGCCGACGAGGCGGTCGGCCAGCAGTGCGACGACGAGGTCCTGGCGCAGGCGGGGCGACGCCTCCCGCGGGGAGCTGGCGCAGTCGTCGGCCGTGAGGGTCCCGGCCCGCTCGACGGCCTCGCCGGCGTCGTCGAGGTAGCGCACCGTGGCGGTGACGAACGGCTCCGAGGACCGTGCCTTGCGCAGGGCGACCTCGTAGAGCGCCGTCGTCGTGTGGCCGGCGAAGACCTCGCCGCCGTCGATGGCGTCGTTGCGGAAGTCCTCGTCGGCGATGGCGCGGTTCTCGTAGCCGAGCAGCCGGTAGCCCGAGACCTGGGCCGGGTCGAACTCGACCTGGGCGCGCGCGTCCGTGGCCGCCACGACGAGCGAGCCGGTCAGGCTGGTCGCGAAGACGCGCTCCGCCTCCGCCTCGGTGTCGATGTAGACGTGCCACCCGTCGCCCTGGTCGGCCAGCTGCTCGAGCAGGTGGTCGTTGTAGGTCGTGATGCCGACGCCGACGGAGACGAGGTTGATCCCGGCCTTGGCCTCGGTGCTGATCCGCGACAGGATCCCGTCCGGGTCGGTCTCGCCGACGTTCGCGACGCCGTCGCTGATGAGCACGACCCGGGTCATGCGGCCCTCGGTGCGCATCGACATCGCCATGTCGTACCCGAGCGCCAGGCCGGCGGCAGCGTTCGTCGACTCGCGGGGGACGAGCGCGTCGATGGCGGCGAGGATGCCGTCCTGCTCGGACACGCGGGTCGGCTCGAGCACGACGTCGGCGGTGGTCGAGTAGCAGACGACGCCGACCCGGTCGGTGGGCCGCAGCGAGGTGACCAGGGTCCGCAGAGCGGCCTGGGCCATCTCCATCTTCCCCGCGTCACCCATCGAGCCGGAGCAGTCGACGACGAGGGCCAGGTCGGCGTCGAGGCGCTCGGCGCTCGAGGTCTCCGCGCTGCTGATGCCTACTCGGACGAGCCGGTGCTCGGGCCGGAAGGGGAGCGCGGTCGCGTCGATGCTGACGCCCAGCCCGTCGTCGGGCGCCCGGTAGTCCTGGCGGAAGTAGTTGACGAACTCCTCGGTGCGCACCTCGCCGGGGTCGGTCCACATCCCTTGGGTGACGGCGTCGCGGAACCGGGTGTAGGAGCCGGTGTCGATGTCCAGGGCGAACGTCGAGAGGGCGTCCTGCGCCGGGTCGGTCATCGCGGACTCGACGGGCGGCTCGGACGGGTCGGGGTCCGGGTACGGCGCGTCCTCCTCGGCGCTGTCCGGGTACGGGGCCTCGGCGCCGTCCGGACCGGGCTCGACCTGGCCGGTCCCGTCCGTGCTCTCGCCGCTCGCGGAGCACCCGGTGAGCGCGAGGGCCGCCACGAGCGCGACGCCGGTGAGGCGGGTCCTGGTCCTGCGGCTGGTCCTCATGGTCGGCCCCATCTCCGTCGGCGTGGCTGGTGGGCCGACCGTAGGGCGGAGGGATGTCCTGGATGGGCCGAGATGCCGGTTCGTGACCGTAACGATGATCAACCGTGTCCGATGTGGCCGCGGCGTATCCGGACCGTGGCACGGCCGTGACCTGGGGTTACGCCGTTCGGGTACCGGGCCCGGCGCGAGCTCGGTGCGATGGCCCGACCTGGGGACGAGGGAGCGGGTGACGGGAATCGAACCCGCGCTATCAGCTTGGGAATCGGACTCCGTCGCGTTTTCGGGCTCTTCGGAGTTGAGCGTGGTGAGGTCGCCGCAGCCGGGGTGCGTGGCGGT